>JAPLAT010000460.1 GCA_026393175.1 Pseudonocardiales bacterium | reverse complement strand
GAGATCAACGGAGGTTGTGGAGATGGCCGGAGAACTGCAGGGCATGACGGTGGCGATCCTGGCGACGGACGGCGTCGAACGCGTCGAGCTCGAGCAGCCGCGCGGCGCGCTGTACGGAGCGGGAGCGAAGAGCGAGCTCATCTCGATCCACCCCGGTGAGATCCAGGCCCGCCAGTTCGACCTCGTCTCCGCGGGGACGTTCGCCGTCGACCGCCAGATCGGCGACGTGACCGTCGACGAGTACGACGCCTTGCTGCTCCCCGGCGGGACGGTCAACCCGGACAGCCTGCGGATCAGTTCGGCGGCCGTCGACTTCGTGCGCCAGTTCGCGGGGACGGGCAGGCCGATCGCGTCGATCTGCCACGGCCCGTGGACGCTGGTCGAGGCGGGCGCGGTCCAGGGTTGCCGCCTGACGTCGTGGCCGAGCCTGCGCACCGACATCACCAACGCCGGCGGCGAGTGGGTGGACGAGGAGGTCGTCGTCGACGACTGGCTCACGACCAGCCGCTCACCCGCCGACCTCCCGGCGTTCTGCGCCACGATGGTCGACCAGTTCGCGCGGGCGCGGCGCTCCGGCGTCCGCTGATGGGACCGCGTCGACCCGGTCGGGGCGCCGATGGCTGAGATGACGACGGCGCAGTACTTCGCGTTCCTCATCGAGGGGACGCGGACGGCCAAGGTGGCGACGGTCCGGCCGGACGGACGCCCGCACGTGGTGCCCGTGTGGTTCGTGCTGGACGGCGACGACATCCTGTTCAGCACGGCGGCGGGCTCGGTGAAGGGGCGCAACCTGCGCCGTGACGGGCGGGTCTCGCTGTGCGTCGACGACGAGCGGCCGCCGTACGCGTTCGTCCGGGTGGACGGAGTGGCGAAGATCAGCGACGACCCGGCCGAGGTGCGCCGGGTGTCGGACCGTACGGCGCTGCGCTACATGGGCCCCGAGCGGGCGGCCGAGTACGGCGAGCTCAACGCCGGGCCGGGGATGATCGCGCTCCGCGTCACCCCCGAGGTGATCGTCAGCGAGGCCGACGTCACCGGATGAGGTCCGGGCCCGCCCGTGCCCGGCGCCGCGGGCCGGGCGGGTCGGCGCTCACCCGGGCCAGCCACGCGCGGCGGTCGAGGAGCAGGTCGATGTCGGCCCAGATCTCCCCGGCCGGTGCCGGGACCGCGGGGCCGGCCCGCCCGATGCGCCGGTACAGCCGGACGATGTGGGCGTCCACCGCGGGGACGTCCGGGCAGCGGTACGGGGCGCCGCCGTGCCCGACGACCGTCGTGAGCAGGTCGTCGTCCGGGCTCCTGGCGCTGAAGCTGCGGGGGTTCCAGATGCTCATCGGGAGCTCCTCCCTGGGGCGGGGTCCGTGAGGGGTGCGGCCAGGATCGCCCGCCGCGGGCGCGGGGACGCCGACTCACGCGGACCAGATCCGGCCGCCCGCTCCACCCGGGAGGCCGGGAGGCCTGCGGTGGGCCCACGGCCCCATGTCCGCGGCGCCGCCGACCTCAGCGTGAGGCGGGGTCGTCGTCGGGCTGCTCCTCGCGCCCGACCCGCTGCGCGGCCCGCTCGGACGGGGCGGCCGGCCCGACGTGGGCCTCGTCGCGGTACCGCTGCACGAGGTGGGGGTAGTGCAGCTCGAAGGCCGGGCGCTCGGAGCGGATCGGGGGCAGCTCGGTGAAGTTGTGGCGGGGCGGCGGGCAGCTGGTGGCCCACTCGAGCGAGTTGCCGAACCCCCACGGGTCGTCGACCTCGACGACCCGGCCGTGGCGGTAGCTGCGCACGACGTTCCAGAGGAACGGCAGCGTGGAGACGCCCAGGAGGAACGCCCCCGCCGACGACAGCGAGTTCAGCAGCGTGAAGCCGTCCTGCGGCTGGTAATCGGCGTAGCGCCGGGGGAAGCCGTCGTTGCCCAGCCAGTGGTGCACCAGGAACGTCAGGTGGAACCCGAGGAACATCGTCCAGAAGTGCACGCGGCCCAGCCGCTCGTCCATCATGCGGCCGGTCATCTTCGGGAACCAGAAGTAGGCGCCGGCGAAGACCGAGAAGACGATCGTGCCGAACAGCACGTAGTGGAAGTGGCCGACGACGAAGTAGGTGTCGTTGAGGTGGAAGTCGAGCGGCGGTGAGCCGAGCAGCACGCCGGTGAGGCCGCCGAACAGGAAGGTGACGAGGAAGCCGATGGAGAACAGCATCGGCGTCTTGAAGGTGATCTTCCCGCGCCACATCGTGCCGATCCAGTTCACGAACTTGATGCCGGTGGGGACCGCGATGAGGAACGTCGTGAGCGAGAAGAAGGCGAGCAGCACCGCGCCGGTGGCGAACATGTGGTGGGCCCACACGGCGAAGGACAGCACCGTGATCGCGACGGTCGCGAAGATCATCAACCGGTAGCCGAACAGGGGCTTGCGGCTGAAGACCGAGATGATCTCGGTGACGATCCCGAAGAACGGCAGCGCCACGATGTAGACCTCGGGATGGCCGAAGAACCAGAACATGTGCTGCCACAGCACGGCGCCGCCGTGGGCCGGGTCGAAGACGTGCGTGCCGAGATGGTGGTCGGCGAGCTGGCCGAACAGCGCGGCCGTGAGGATCGGGAACGCGACCAGGATGAGGATGGAGGTGAAGAGGATGTTCCAGGTGAAGATGGGCATCCGGAACATCGTCATCCCGGGGGCGCGCAGGCAGACCACCGTGGTGATCATGTTGACGGCGCCGAGGATCGTGCCCAGCCCGGACACGATCAGCCCGGAGAACCACAGCGTCGCCCCGGGGCCGGGGGAGAAGGTCGGCCCGGACAGCGGCGCGTAGGCGTACCAGCCGAAGTCGGCGGCCCCACCGGGGGTGAGGAACCCGGCGAGCACGATCAGCCCGCCGAACAGGAACAGCCAGTAGGAGAACGCGTTGAGCCGCGGGAACGCCACGTCCGGCGAGCCGATCTGCAGCGGCAGCACGTAGTTGGCGAACCCGAACAGGATCGGCGTCGCGTACAGCAGCAGCATGAGGGTGCCGTGCATCGTGAGCATCTGGTTGTACTGCTCGGGGGAGAGGAACTGCATCCCCGGCACGGCCAGCTCGGCCCGCATGAGCAGCGCCATCGCCCCGCCGGCCAGGAAGAACCCGAACGCGGTGACGAGGTAGAGGATCCCGATGTCCTTGGGATCGGTCGTGCGCAGGTAGTGGACCAGCCGGGAGCCCTTCCGGGCCCGGGTGCGGGTGGGGACGGGTCGGGCGGGCGCGGTGGTCATCGGGGGCACTCCGGGTGCAGGGCGGCCTCCTCGGGATGCTGGACCGCACCCCCGGGTACCCGGCCGCCGTCGTCGTGAACGGCGGATCGGGAGTCGCCCCGCGCGGATTGCCACGGGGCCACGCGGGTAGCCGACGGGTATGGACCTGCGTTTCCTCACCGACGTGATGACGCGGCCGGGCCCGTTCGCCACGGTCTACCTGGACGCCTCCCACGACACCGCCGACGCCGCACGGCAGGACGAGCTGCGCCGGGCGGCGGCCCGCAAGGACCTCGCCGACCAGGGTGCCGACGAGCGCACGCTCGCCGCGCTCGACCGGGCGGCCGACGGCGCCGTCCCGCCCACCGGCCGGGCCGGGCGCGTCCTGGTCGCCGCGGGCGGCGAGGTGCTGCTGGACCGCGTGCTGCCGGCTCCGCCGGAGCGGCCGTCCGCGACCTGGAGCCCCCTGCCCGACCTGCTCCCGCTGCTCGTCGCCCTCCCGGAGCCGACGGTCGCCGTGGTCGTCCGGATCGACGAGAAGGGCGGGGAGATCCTGCTGGCCGGGGCGGAGTCCGCGCCCGTGCTCGTCGAGCAGGTGGACGGGCGGGACCACCCGGTGCACAAGGTGGGTGCGGGCGGCCCGTCGCACCTGGCCATGCAGGAGCGGGTGGAGGAGACCTGGCGGCGCAACACCGCCGACGTCGCGGCCCGGGTGGACGCCCACGTGGCCGCCAGCGGGGCCGGCGTGGTCGTGCTCGCCGGGGACGCGCCGGCCCGGTCGCGGCTGCGGGACGCGCTGTCGACGCGGGCCGCGTCCGTCGCCGTCGACGTCGAGCACACGGGCGGGCCGACCGACCTGGAGACCCTGGCCGCCGCGGTGCGCGAGGCCGTGCTCGACGCCGTCGACGCCCGGCGCCACGCCGTCATCGACCGGTACGCGGAGGCCGCGGGCCGGGACGAGGGCTTCGCGGTGTCCGGCCTGGAGGCGGTGCTGGCGGCGTTGCGGGCCGAGCAGGTCGACACGCTCCTGGTCGACGCCGCCGTCCCGCGCGACACCGAGGTCTGGTTCGGCGACCCGCTCACGGCCGTCGCCCGTGACGCCGAGGACCTGCGCCGCATCGGCGGCGAGCCGGCCGGGTCCGCGCCCGCCGACGCCGTGCTCGTCCGCGCGGCGGTCGGTGGCGACGCGGCCTTCCACCCCCTCGGTGGCGGCCGGACCGGCCTGGTCGGGCACGAGGTCACCGACGGCGTGGCGGCGCTGCTGCGCTACCCGTTCGTCGGGACCGGCTGACCCACCGGCGGTCGCCCGGGCTCAGGCCCGGGTGACCCGCACGACCGTCGTCGCGTCGAAGACCGCCTCGACGATGCCGCCGCGGGGCAACGGCACGGCCGCGGTCAGCCCCCCGGTGATCACCAGCTGCCCGGCGGCCAGGCCCGCGCCGGTGCGGGCCAGCCGCGCGCAGAGCCACGCGACGCCGGCGAGGGGGTGCCCGCCCGCCGCCTCCCCGGTCGCGGCGCCGACCTCGACGCCGTCGGCGAGCAGGCGGACGGTGGTGCGGTGGCACTCCAGCGGGGCGACGGCGAGCGGCGCGCCGACCACGACCCCCGCCGCGGACGACCCGTCGGCGGTGTTCTGCTCGATGCCGAAGCGGTAGCCCGCCCACACCGAGTCGACGACCTCCAGGCACGGCCGGACCTCGGCGACGGCCGCGGCGACCGCGTCGAGGTCCAGGTCCGCGCCCGCCAGGTCGCGCCGCAGGACCACGCCGATCTCCGGCTCCACGCGCGGCTGGACACCGCCGCGCAGCGGGCCCGAGAGGATCATGTCGTCGAGCAGCGGCCCCGAGTTCGGCTCGGCCACGCCCATCTGCGCCCGCATCGCCGCGGAGGTGTAGCCGAGCTTGTGGCCCACGACCCGGCGGCCCTCGGCCAGCCGCAGCGCCGTCAGGTGCTCCTGCACGGCGTAGGCCTCGTCCATCGTCGCCGCGACGGGGTGCGCGGCCGCGTCCAGGAGCTCCCCGGCGCGGTGGGCGCGGTGCAGCAGCGCGGCGTGCCGGCGGGCGCGGTCGTCGTTCATCCCCTCAGTGTCCACCCGAACCCACAAGTGTCACTTTCGGATCGTCCGGAGGGAGGTCGTCACTTTCCCCGGCCGGACCCGTTGTGCGGGGTACCGGATCCGGCAGCCGGGGTCCCCGTGCACCGAGGCACGGGCGGGGCCGGTCGCGGAGCTGCGAGGTGATCCCCACGTGACCACACGGTCGTCCACGGCGCTCCTGGTCTGCGGCGCCCTCGTCGCCGGCGCCGTCGCGGTCGCCGGCCCGGCGCTGGCCCGCGAACCGGCGGACCCGGCCGGGCCGGACCTGCTCCGCGCCCCGGCCGTCGACGCCCCCCAGCTGCAGAACACCGGCATCTGGCGGGCGGACCCGATCGGGATCTGCATGACCAGCGCCTACCGCGCGGGCGAGTACGTGCACCAGGGCTGCGTCTACGACGACCAGGGCGGCGGCAACCAGTACCGCTGGCCCAACGACACCTACCTGCGCAACTACACCTACCCCGAGGACCCGGCCTACCGGCGCAACGCCGCCGACATCGTCGAGCTGCGGATCCGGCCCGACGGCGACGCGACCGCGTTCCGGTTCACGATGAACACGATGACCGACCCCGGGCTGCTCGGGCTCACGCTCGCGCTCGGCGCGTCCGACGTCGCGCTCCCGGCCCCGCACGGCGCGAACACCGTGATGCCCGCGGACCGGTTCGTCACCGTGCACGGCACCGAGGGCGACGTGGTCGACGCCGCGACGGGCGAGGAGCTGTCCGCCCCCGAGGTGTCGGTCGACCTCGAGCGCCGCCAGGTGCAGGTCCGCGTGCCGCACGCGGCGTGGCGGCCCGGCGCCGTCGAGCGGGTCGCCGCCGCGGCGGGGCTGTGGGACGAGGCGAACGACGCCTACCTGGTGCCGCGGGCCGTGGCCGACGCGACGCACCCCGGCGGCGCGGTCGTCGGCGACGACACGCCGTCGGCGTTCTTCGACAGCGCCTTCCGCTTCGACGAGCCCTTCGAGGCGCCCTACCGGGACAACGACCAGAAGCGCGCCATCGCCGCGGGCGACCTCACCCCGTTCTCGGCCGCCGTCGACTTCGCGGCGCTGGAGGCCGGCGTCGAGGACGAGTCCGGCGTGCCCACCAGCGGCTACGTGACCCGGATCTTCGCGTCGCGGTTCGAGACCGAGCAGGGCCGCAGGCTGCCCGGCGACCCGGGCGGGCCACCGCCGGGCAGCGGCACCCAGCAGGGCGGCATCACCACCGGCAGCGGTGCCGGGGCCGGCGACCGGCGGCCGAGCGTGGCGTTCGGCTGGCCGTGCCGCGACGGCTGCGTGCCCGACCTCCCGGGCCGGCTGCAGCGCTACACGGTCTACGTCCCCGAGGCGCCCGCGCCGGAGGACGGCTACCCCTCGATCGTCTGGACCAACGGCTACGCCCTGCGGCCGGGCGACGACGTCGCGGGCGACCGCGACCTCTACCGGCGCTTCGCCGAGCGCCCGGGCCGGCCGACGATGGTGATCGACGTGGACGCCCGCGGGCAGGACGAGTGGGGCTACGGCCAGTCCGGCGCCGCGGTGTTCGAGGCGATCGCCGACGCCCGCCGGCACTACGACCTCGACACCGAGCGCACCGCGGCGGGCGGGTTCTCCAGCGGCGCGTACATGGCGAACAAGCTGTCGCTGACCTTCCCCGACGTGTTCAGCCGGGCCTTCATCTGCGACGGCCTGGACGTGGCGCCGTCGTTCCCCGGGCTCAACGGCGTCGCCGACGGGGCGAGCGGCACCCTCGGCGTCGACACGCTCACGGTGCACGAGCCCGGCTCGAAGCTGACGCCGATGCTGCCGAGCCGCCGCAACCAGCCGGTGATGGAGTGGGCGGGGGTCAACGACGACTTCATCCCCTACACGATCACCCGCGAGCGGGCCGACGCCTACGCGGCGGGCGACTACGACTACGAGTTCCTCAGCTTCGTGGGCCTCGCCGCCGAGCACCTGGTGATGTGCAAGAACGGGATGTGGGACCTGGTGACGGAGTGGCTGGGCGACGAGCCGCGCGCCGTCGACCCGCACCGGGTGACGTTCGTGCGCAACCCGCTGATGGACGACCCCGAGTCGGGGCTGGTCGGCGAGCGCGCCTACTGGCTCTCCGGCATCCAGACCCGCGGCGACGAGCTGGGCACGATCGACGTCGTCTCCCGCGGGCGGGGCGTGACCGCCGCGCCGGTGCCTCCCGCCGGCCGCGAGGTCCGGACGACCGACGGGACGTTCTCGCCGGTCAACCCCTACCTGCGCGAGTTCCGCGCCCTGCCCGACCCGGTCGCGGCCGACGCGCGCGACGTGCTCGAGATCCGCTCGGCCGGCGTCGGCGAGGTGACGGTCGACCCGGAGCGGGCGGGCGTGGGGTGCGCCGCCGCGCTCGTCGTGGCGACCGACGGGCCGCTGCGGGTGACGCTCGCCGGCTGCGACCGCACCGAGTCGTTCGACGGCACGGACTCCGGCGGTCTGGCCCGCCCGGGGACCTACCGCCCGGCCGACCCGCTCGCCCCGGTGGGCAACCCGGCGCAGGGCACCCCGCTGCCGCCCGAGGTGGGCAACGCCCCGCAGCTCCCGCTGCAGGACCTGCCGCCGCTGCGGTTCCCGCCCAACCAGCCCGGCCAGGACCCCGCCCCCGGCGACGGGGCCCAGGAGGACCCGCGGGGCGGCTGACGCCCCGCGCCCGGCGCACCGCCGAGCGGGCTCCCCCGCGCCGGGAACGCGAACGGCCCTCCCACCACCGGCGGGAGGGCCGTTCGTGCCGGGATCAGGCCTTGAGCAGGGCCGCGGCCAGCCCGGCCGGATCGGTGAGCAGGGCCTCGTGGCTGCCGGGGGCCTCGATCGCGGTGACGCCGAGCCGCTCCGGGAAGCGCGGCACCCAGCCGTACTCGCCGGGCGGCAGGGCCACGTCGTCGACGGAGAACACGTACGCGACCGGCACGCCGAGGGTCGCCGGGTCGATCGGCTCGACGGTCTCGGTGAAGTACTGCATCGGCTGGGGCACGAGCAGGTCGTGCACGAGCTTCTGCACCGGCTCGGGGGCGTCGGCGATGAAGCCGCCCGCGAACACCTCGAAGGGCAGCGTGACGGTGTTGTTCCCGGACGCGGCGGCCACGCCGGAGAACAGCTCCTGGTAGGGCGGGGGGACCTCGTCGTAGAGCGAGCGGCCCGCGGCCGGGACGAACGCGCTCCAGTACACGAGCCTGCGCAGCCGCGACGCCAGCCGGGGAGCGGCGCCGGTGATCGGGTACCCGCCCCAGCTGTGCCCCACGAGCGTGACGTCGGTGAGGTCGCGGTCCTCGACGTAGGAGACGACGAAGTCGACGACGTCGGACAGGTGCAGGGCCGTCGGGTCGTCGCCGTCGGCCAGGCCGGGCAGCGTCGGCGTGTGCACGGTGTGCCCCGCCGCCCTCAGCTGCTCGGCGACGGGCCGCCAGGCCCAGCCGCCGTGCCAGGCGCCGGTGATGAGGACGAAGGTCTCGGCCATCTCTCGCTCCGTTCGCGGTCGTGCGCCGTCGTCGGCGCGGCGCGATCCTGCTGCGCCCGGGGGACGACCGTCAATGCCCCGTCACGGAGCGCGGACACTAGGGTCTGCCGCGGAGGTGGACGTGAAGGCGCGATCGCTGGTGTTCGACCTGTTCGGCGACTACCTGCGGTACCGGGGCGGGGAGGTCCGGCTGCGCGGGCTGGCCGCGCTGATGGGCTGCTTCGACGTGCCGGAGCCGACCGTGCGGGTGGTCGTCACCCGGCTGCGCCGGGAGGGCTGGCTGGCCAGCCGCCGCGAGGGCCGCGAGACGGTCTACGCGCTCACCGACGCCGCCTGGGCGCTGCTCGACGAGGGCCGCGCGCGGATCTTCGACCGCGCCGCCGGCCCCTGGGACGGCCAGTGGCACATGGTCATCTACTCGGTCCCCGAGACCGACCGCGCGCTGCGCGAGCGGCTGCGCAAGAAGCTGGCCTGGTTCGGGTTCGGGCCGCTGTCGTCGTCGGTGTGGCTGAGCCCGCACGACCGGCTCGACGACGTGGTGCGCGCGTTCGCCGACGAGCCCGCGGTGCGGCTCGACGTGTTCCGCACCCGCTCGGCCGGGCCGGCGGCCGACCGGGACATCGCGGCGCGCGCCTGGGACCTCGCCGCGCTCGACCGGGACTACGCCGGGCTGCTGGCGCGCTACCGCCCCCGGCTGGTGGGCTACCGCGAGGGCGGGCCGGCGGGGTCCGCCGCGCTCGTCGAGCGCATGCGCCTCGTGCACGACTACCGGCGCTTCCCGTTCCGCGACCCGGACCTGCCGCCCGAGCTGCTGCCGCCCGGGTGGTCCGGGCGGGCGGCCCACGAGGTGTTCCTCGAGGCGCACGGGCTGCTGCGGGCCCCGGCCGAGGCGTGCGTGGACGACCTGGCCGGGCTGGCCCCGCTCCCGCGGTGAGCGCCGCTCAGCCGAGCCGGACGCCCGCCATCCCGCCGTCCACGGCCAGCACCGCACCGGTCGTGGACGCGGCCAGCGGGCTCGCCAGGTGCGCGATCGCGTGGGCGACCTCCGCGGCCGAGACGAGGCGGCCCATCGGCTGCCGGGCGCGCAGCGCCGCCGCCGCGGCCTCCGGGTCCTCGGCCCGGTCGAGCAGCCGCCCGACCCAGGGCGTGTCGGCCGTGCCGGGGGCGACGGCGTTGACCCGGATGCCGTCGGCGAGGTGGTCCGCGGCCATCGCCCGCACCAGCGCCAGCGCGGCGCCCTTGCTCGCGGAGTAGACCGCCCGCTGCGGCAGGCCGAGCGTGGAGACGATCGAGCAGGTCACCACGACCGAGGCGTGCGCGGAGCGGCGCAGGTGCGGCAGCGCGGCCCGGGTGACGCGGGCGACCCCCACGACGTTGACGTCGAGCACCCGGTGCCAGGTCTCGTCGTCCTCGGCGCCGACGTCGCCCACCGAGCCGATGCCCGCGTTGTTGACCAGCACGTCGACCCCGCCCAGCCGCGCGGCCACGGTGTCGACCGCCGCCTGCACGGACGCGCCGTCGGTGACGTCGCAGGGCACGGCCAGCGGCGGCCCGTCCGCCACGTCCGGGAACGAGCGGTCCAGCACCGCAACGCGCGCGCCGCGCTCGGCCAGCAGCGCGGCCGTGGCCGCCCCGATGCCGCTCGCTCCTCCGGTCACCACGGCCACCAGGCCGTCGAACTCGGTCATGTTCCCCTCCGCGGGTCGACGTGGATCTTCGGTCCGGGGCCGGCGCCGGGCGGGCGCCGCCCGGCGAGCACGGCGGCGACGCCGTCGAGCCCGACGGTGGCCGCCACCAGCGGGCGCGGGTCCACCGCGCCCGTGGCGTAGCGCTCGACGGTGCCCGCGAGCCCCTGCGAGGCCGCGAGCACGCCCACCGCCGTGACGTCCTTGAGCACCAGCGCCCGGGTGTCGACGGTGCTGGGGCGCCCGGCCAGCCCGATGAGGACGACCCGCCCGCCGGGCTCGACCAGGTCCACGGCCAGCGCGGGCAGCTCGGCGGCGGTGGAGGCGTCGACGACGGAGTGCCAGGGCAGGTCCGGGAGGTCGTCGCGGGTCCACACCCCGGCGAACCCGCGGCCCGCGGCGAACGCGGTGGCGCCGGGCAGGCCCAGCAGGTGCACCTCGGCGCCCGCGGCACGGCCCAGCTCGGCGACGAGCAGCCCGATGGTGCCGGTGCCCAGCACGAGGAGCCGCCCGCCGGGCGGGACCGCCGCGCCGGTGACCGCCCGGAGCGCGTTCCCGCCCGGCTCGACGAGCGCGCCCGCCGTGTCGTCGACGGCGTCGGGCAGGGGGAGCAGCGCCGTCGCGGGCACGGCCAGCCGCTCGGCCAGCGCGCCGGGCCGCCCGCCGCGGATGCCGATCTCGCGCCGGTCGCCGCAGACGTGGTGCCGGCCCGCCGCGCAACGGGCGCAGTGCCCGCAGCCCAGCATCGTGTCGCCGGTGACGCGCCGGCCCGCCCACGCCGGGTCGACGCCGGGCCCGACGGCCGCGACGACGCCGCACCACTCGTGCCCGAGCCGCATCGGGTACGCGGCGTGCCCCTGGTGCAGGTAGGCCATCTCGCCGGTGAAGAACTCGGTGTCCGTGCCGCACACCCCGACCCGGTGCACCGACACCACGACCTCGCCCGGCCCCGCGACCGGCTCCGGCACCTCCTGCACCTCCCCGGTGAGCGGCCCCGTCACCACGAAGGCGCGCATCAGGCGGGGACCGGGGTCCGCCCGACGATCGCCCGGATCGCGGGCAGGTCGTCCACCAGCGTCGACAGCGGGGTGCGGTAGGCCAGCGCGCTCACGCTCACGGCCCCGCTGGGGATGCTCGGCGAGCCGAGGAACGCCGGCACGGCCAGGCAGTGCACGCCCGGCTCGTTCTCCTGGTCGTCGACGGCCCAGCCGCGCGCCCGGACGACGGCGAGCTCCGCGGCCAGGCCTACGCCGGTGACGATCGTGGCGTCGGTGCGCCGCGCCAGCTCGCCCGCGGCGGCCCAGGCGAGCACGGCGGCGTCGTCGGGCAGGGCGTGGGCGAGCAGCAGCTTGCCCACTGCGGTGCAGTGCGCCGGGTTGCGCCCGCCGATGACGGAGGTCAGGCGGGCGGCGCCGCTGGGCGGGTCGACCTTCGCCCGGTAGACGACCGAGCGGCCGTCGAGCACGGCGTAGTGGGCGGTCTCGCCGTGGCGCACCGCGAGCTCCTCCAGCAGCGGCTGGACGCGCAGGTGCTCCGGGCGGGCCTCGTGGTGGGCGAAGGCGAGGCGCAGGAACTCGTCGCCGAGCTCGTACCGGCCCCGGGAGTGCTGCACGGCGAACCCGGTGCGGCGCAGCACGGCCAGCGCGCGGTGCACGGTCGGCTTCGGCGCCCCCAGCGTGCGGGCCAGCTCGTCGAGCCCCACCCCGGCGGGCTGCCGGGCGAGCGCGGTGAGCACGGCGAGCACCCGCTCGGCGCCCACCGGGGCTGTACGCTCGCTCACATTCCGAACTGTAGACCAGCGTTCCACCAGTCGAAAGGCAGGACTCATGGGCGAGCAGCGCAGCGCGCAGTGGTACGGCGGCACCGACCGGAACGCCTACATCCACCGCGCGTGGATGCGCCGCGGCCTGCCCGCGCACGCCTTCGACGGCCGCCCGCACATCGCGATCGCCGACACCTCGTCGGACCTGACGCCGTGCAACGCCCACCTCCGCGAGGTCGCCGAGAGCGTCAAGCAGGGGGTCTACGAGGCGGGCGGCATCCCGCTCACGCTGCCCGTGGTGTCGCTGGGCGAGACGCTCGTGCGCCCCACGGCGATGCTCTGGCGCAACATGGCCGCGATGGCCGCGGAGGAGCTGCTGCGCGCCAACCCCGTGGACGGCGTCGTCCTGCTCGGCGGCTGCGACAAGACCATCCCCGCCCTGCTCATGGCGGCCGCGTCGGTGGACCTGCCCGCCGTGGTCGTCCCCGGCGGGCCGATGCTCACCGGCACCTTCCGCGGGCAGCCGCTGGGCTGCGGCACCGACGTGTGGCGGCTCTCGGAGGAGGTGCGCGGCGGCACGCTCTCGGCCGAGGACTTCACGCGCTCGGAGTCGTCGATGATCCGCAGCCGCGGGCACTGCAACACGATGGGCACGGCCTCGACGATGGCGGTGGTCGCCGAGGCGCTGGGCATGGTGCCGCCCGGGCTCGCGGGCACCCCGGCCGCGGACAGCAGGCTCCTGGAGGCCGCGCACGGCGCGGGCGGGCTGGCCGTGGGCATGGTCGCCGCCGACCGCAGGCCCGCCACGCTGCTCACCCGCGGCTCGTTCCACAACGCGATCGTCGCGCTGGCCGCCGTCGGCGGGTCGACGAACGCCGTCGTGCACCTGCTCGCGATCGCCGGGCGGGCCGGCGTCCCGCTCACCCTCGACGACGTCGACCGGATCGGCGCCGGCGTGCCGCTGCTGGTCGACCTGCAGCCGGCGGGCCGCTACCTCATGGAGGACCTGCACCGGGCGGGCGGCCTGGCCGCCGTGCTGCGCGAGGTGCGCGATCTCCTCGACCCCGAGGCGCTCACCGTCACCGGCCGCCCGCTCGTGGAGCACCTCGACGACGCCCGGATCTGGGACGGCGAGGTCATCCGCACCCGCGCGGCGCCGCTGCAGGAGCACGCGGGCATCGCCGTGCTGTACGGCGACCTGGCGCCGACCGGGGCGGTGATCAAGCCCGCCGCCGCGTCCGCGCACCTGCTGCGCCACCGGGGGCGGGCGGTGGTGTTCGACTCGGTCGAGGACATGCACGCCCGCATCGACGACCCGGACCTCGACGTCGACGCGGACTCGGTGCTGGTCCTGCGCGGCTGCGGCCCGCGCGGCTACCCCGGGATGCCGGAGGTGGCGAACCTGCCGCTGCCCGCGAAGCTGCTGCGCGCCGGCGTGCGCGACATGGTGCGCGTCTGCGACGGCCGGATGAGCGGCACCGCGTACGGCACCGTCGTCCTCCACGTCACGCCGGAGGCCGCGGCGGGCGGCCCGCTGGCCAAGGTCCGCTCGGGCGACCCCGTCGTGCTCGACGTGGCCGCGCGCCGCCTCGACGTCGACCTGCCCCCCGGCGAGCTGGCCGCGCGCGAGCCCGACCCGGCCACCGTCGCCGCCTTCGCCCGGCCCGCCCGCGGCTGGGAGGCGCTCTACGTGCGCACCGTGCAGCAGGCCGACGCCGGTGCGGACCTGGACTTCCTCGTCGGGTCCACGGGCAGCGCGGTGTCGCGCGAGTCGCACTGACCGGGGCGATCACGGCCGCCGCCTTGCTAGATTCGGCGGCCCGTCCGGCACCGACGCGAGGAGTCCCATGACGACCGACCGGCTCGTGCGGTGGGGTGGGCGCGGCGGGGTCGCCGACCTCGGCGGCCCGGTGCACCACGTCGACTTCGGCGGCCCGGCCGACGGGCCCCGGCTCGTGCTCGTGCACGGCCTGGGCGGGTCGCACCTCAACTGGTGCCTCGCCGCGCCGGGCCTGGCGCGGCGCGCCCGGGTGCGCGCGCTGGACCTGCCGGGCTTCGGCCGCACCGAGCCGGCCGGGCGGTCGGCCGCGATCGCCGCGAACACCGCGGTGCTGGAGCGGTTCGTCCGCGAGGTGGCCGGGGCCCCGGTGGTGCTCGTCGGCAACTCGATGGGCGGGATGATCTCGATCCTGCTCGCCGCGCGGGCGCCGGAGCTGGTCACCGGGCTCGTCCTCGTCGACCCGGCGCTGCCCCCCACCCGCGTGCAGCGCGTCGACCCGGTCGTCGCGCTGCGGTTCGCGCTGTTCGCCCTGCCCGGCGTCGGCGCGCGGTCGATCGCGCTGCGCCGCAGGCGGCTGGGCAGCCGCGCCGTCGTCGAGCAGACGATGCGGCTGTGCGGCGTCGATCCGGCGCAGGTGCCGCCCGAGCTCGTCGAGGAGTCGGTGGCGCTGGTGGACGGACGCCGCGACGTCGCCGCGATGGACCGCGCGTTCGTCACCGCCGCGCGCTCGCTGCTCGCCGTCACCGCCGACCCGCGGCGCTACCGGGCCGCGATGGACGACCTGGCGGTGCCGGTGCTCCTGCTGCACGGGGAGCGGGACCGGCTGGTGCCGGTGGGGTCGGCGCGCGCGGCGGCCCGGGCGCACCCGGGGTGGCGCGCGGAGTTCTGGGCCGACGCCGGGCACGTGCCGCAGATCCAGCTGCCCGACCGGTTCACCCGCCTGGTGCTGGACTGGCTCGACACCGACGGCGCCGCGGCGGCCGCCCGCGCCGGGGGAGGTGGGTGATGCAGCAGCTCAGCGGCCTCGACGCGGCGTTCCTCGCGATGGAGAACTCCGCGGTCACCGGGCACGTCGGCAGCCTGTGCCTGCTCGACACCGCCGACACCCCCGTCGACCTGGCGCGGCTCACCCGGCTCATGGCCGAGCGGCTGCCGTTCGTCCCGGTGCTGCGCCAGCGGCTGGTCGAGGTGCCGTTCGGGCTGGACCAGCCCTACTGGGTCGACGAGCCCGACTTCGACCTGGAGTTCCACCTCCGCGAGATCGCCCTGCCCGCCCCCGGCAGCGACCGCCAGCTCCACGAGCAGGTCGCCCGGCTGCACGCCAGGGCGCTGGACCGGGCCCGCCCGCTGTGGGAGATGTACCTGATCTCCGGGCTCGGCGGGGGCCGCACGGCCGTCTACACGAAGGTCCACCACGCCGCCATCGACGGCGTCGCCGGCGCGGAGCTGCTCACCCAGCTCCTCGACCTCACCCCCGAGGGCCGCAGCCTGCCCGCCGCCCCGGCGCACGAGCCCGAGCCGGTGCCCGGCGCGGCGTCGCTGCTGCTCCGCGCGGCGCT
>JAPLAT010000651.1 GCA_026393175.1 Pseudonocardiales bacterium | reverse complement strand
GGCACCCGATGGCCGGCACGTCGGAGTCGGGGTGGGCGGCGGGGAGCGCGACGCTGTTCGTCGACGCCGCGTGGGTGGTGGCCGCCGACGACGGGCTCGACCTCGACGTGTGGCGCGACGTCGCCGAGCTGGCCTGGGCGTGCGGCGCCCGGGTCGTCCCGGCCGCGGCGGACGAGCACGACCTGGCCGTCGCGCGCATCTCGCACCTGCCGCACCTGCTCGCCGCCGTGCTGGCGGCCGTCGGTGCGGCCGGGGACGACGACCTGACCCTCTCCCTGGCCGCGGGCTCCTTCGCCGACGGCACGCGGGTGGCCGGCACCCGCCCCGAGCTGGTGCTCGCGATGTGCGAGGGCAACCGCGACGCGCTGCTGTCCGCCGTCGACGACGCGCTGGGGCGGCTGGGGGCCATGCGCGGGGCGCACGGTTGCGCTGGGCCGCCTCGCGCGACCCGCAGGGCGTCCGCGTGGCCCTGACCGGCCGCGACCCCCTCGGCCGGCTCCGCGAGATCGGCAGGCGCGGGGACGCGGTCGTCGGCTGGACGGCCTGACGGCCCCGACTCGCGCACGCTCACACCCCGACTCGCGCACCCTGGCGCCCCGACTCGCGCACCGCCACACCCCGACTCGCGGGTGGGCGGGCCCGCCGCCCCGCGAGTCGGGGGCTGGGCGTGCGCGAGTCGGGGTCTGGGTGCGCCCGAGTCGGGGCGCCGAGGTGCGCGGGTCGGGCCGTCAGGCGGAGGCGGCCGCCGGGGGCGCGGGGACCGACAGGCGGGTGGCGACGCCCGGGTAGGCGAGCACCATGCCGTCGCCGTCGACGGTGAGGTCGGCGGCGAAGTCGCCCCACGAGAAGCCGACGACCGCGGTGCCGTCCGCGCCGAGGGTCCCGACGGTGCGGTAGGTCTGCTCCACGAGCTCGACCCGCAGCTCCGGCAGGCTGACGTACACCATCGGCAGGGTGTGCTCCCCCGCCTCGCGGTGCAGGCCCAGGCGGCGGATCGGCAGCGCGTTGAACACGGGGCTGTAGGCGACGTCGACGTCGACCGCCCCGCCGAACTGCTCGCGCGTGCCGCCGGAGCCGGTGTCGAGCAGCCAGAAGCCGTCGTCCGTGCGGTTCATCGTCAGGTGGCGTTCCCGCGCGGCGGTGGCCGTCGTGAGCGACAGGCGCCCCACCGTGCCGTCGTCGGCGACGACGAGCCGGTAGGACGCGGTGAACTCGCCGCGGACGATCCGACTGAGCGCCCGGAACCCGCCGCCGCCGCCCAGCAGCAAGCGCGTGCCCTCGAGCCCGGTGCCGTCCTCGGCCTGCCAGGTGAGCATGGTCGTCACCGGGCCCACCGTAGTTGCCCCGGGCACGATCGTGACCCCTCCGGGTGAGTGGGCCCGTCACACCGGCCGTTCATGCGGCGTCCACCCACCGGACGACGGCGTCCCGATCCCTCATGCTGCCCCCTTCTCGAGCGCGCCCATCCTGCACCGCGGGGCCGCTCACCACCAGCCCGCCGATCATGGTTCGCGGACCGCGTCGGCCGGTTCGAGGTCGTCGCGCACCCCGCGGAAGACCGGGTGGCGCAGCTTGCCCGCCGCGGTCCAGCCCAGGTGGTCGACCTCGACGACGACCGCGGGCTCGCACCAGCGGGCCCCGAGCGCGTCCGGCCGGGGCACGACGTCCGCGAACGGCGGCGACGGCGCGGCGACGGCGGCGAGCCGTTCGCCGAGCACCCGCTGCACGGTGTCGCCCGCCAGGCCCGACCCGACGCGCCCGGCGAACGTCAGCCCGTCCCGGCTGAGCACGCCCAGCAGCAGCGCCCCGATCCGCGACGGGCTGGTGCGCTCCGGCCGCCACCCCCCGACCAGGCACGCCTGCGTGCGGCGGTGCGTCGTCTTGACCCACGACGTGGTGCGCCTGCCCGGCCGGTAGATGCCGTCGCGGCGCTTGGCGACCACGCCCTCCATCCCGCGCGCGGCGGTGGCGGCGAGCAGCGCGGGGCCGTCGGTGTAGACCGGCGAGAGCGACACGGTCGTGAGCCCGGCGGTGTCCAGGCGCTCCAGCGTGGCGCGGCGCTCGTGGAACGGCCGGGCCAGCAGGTCCACCCCGTAGAGGCGCAGGACGTCGAACACCATGAACGTGACGGGCCGCAGGCGCGCGGTGCGCTCCTCGACCGAGCGGTGCATCCGCTCGGCGAGCGCGCTGAAGCTGGGGACCCCGTCCTCCAGCAGCACGACCTCGCCGTCGAGCAGCACGTCCGGGGCCAGCCGCAGCACGTCGGCGAGCTCGGGGAAGTGCGTGGTGACGTCGCGGCCGCTGCGGCTGCGCAGCGTCAGCACCCCGTCGACGACGTCGGCCAGCAGCCGCATGCCGTCCCACTTCACCTCGTAGAGCCACTCCCCGCCGTTCGGGAGAAGTCCAGGGGTGGCGAGCATGGGCTGCACGCGGCCATGCTGACATCCATGCGGGCGATGTGGAGCGGAGCCGTCTCCTTCGGTCTGGTGAGCGTGCCGATCAAGCTGTACTCGGCCACCACCAACCACGACATCCGGTTCCACCAGGTGCACGGGGCCGACGGCGGGCGGATCAAGTACAAGCGCACCTGCTCGCTCGACGGCGAGGAGGTGGAGTACGCCGACATCGTCAAGGGCTACGAGACCGAGGACGGCGAGCTCATCACGCTGTCGGAGGAGGACCTCGACGCGCTGCCGACGGCGTCCGGCCACGAGATCGACGTCATCGAGTTCGTGCCCGCCGACCAGATCGACCCGCTGCTGTTCGACAAGTCCTACTACCTCGAGCCCGAGGCGAAGGCGGCCAAGCCCTACGCGCTGCTGCGCGAGGCGCTGATCGACACCGACCGGATGGCCGTGGTCAAGGTCGCGCTGCGGCAGCGGGAGAGCATCGCGCTGCTCCGGGTGCGCGGCAAGGCGATCGTGCTGCAGACGATGCTCTGGCCCGACGAGGTGCGCGAGCCCGAGTTCGACATTCTCGACCAGGAGGTCGAGCTGCGGCCCCAGGAGCTGCAGATGGCGGCCTCGCTCGTGGAGAGCCTGGGCGCCGACTTCGACCCGACCTCGTTCCACGACGAGTACCGCGACGCCGTCGTCGCGATGATCGAGCAGAAGCGTTCCACCGGCGACGCCCGCCCGGCCCCGGTGGCGGAGAAGCCGGACGACGGCGGCGACTCGATGACCGACCTGCTCACCGCCCTGCAGCGCAGCGTCGAGGCCGCCCGGGCGGGCCGGCCCGACGACGCCCCCGCGGCGAAGGAGGAGAAGGCCGCGGAGCCGGAGAAGCCCGCGAAGAAGCCCGCGGCGCGGCGCTCGTCGAAGAAGGCCGACGACGCCGAGGCCGAGGCCCCCCGCAAGCGCACGCGCAAGCCCGCCTGAGCACCCCGCCACCCGCAACGAACGGCACTGTCGTCCACGAGGAGTGGACGAGAGTGCCGTTCGTCGCCGCGGGTCACGGCCCGAGCGCGTTCTCCGGCGGCGTCTCGTCCGCGGCGAGGGCGTCGAACAGGGCCAGCGCGCGGTCGCGGTCCCAGTTCACGACGCCGTCGCGGACCGGCACCGTGGTGGTGATCCCGCCGTCGCCGACCCCGCGCATGGCCAGGCCGAAGAAGGCCAGGTTCCACACGTGGCTGCCGTCGTCGACGGTGATGGCGCTGGACAGCCCGGTGGCCAGCGGCACCACCCGGAACGGGTTGAGCAGCGTGGTCGGGCTCGTGACCTTCTTCAGCAGCGCGGAGATGAACGCCCGCTGGCGCTCCACCCGCCCGAAGTCCGACGAGGCCGTGGCGCGGGTGCGGACGTAGCCGAGCGCGGTGGCCTGGTCGAGGGTCTGGCAGCCGGCCTCGATGTCGAGCGCGGCCTTGGGGTCCTCGATCGCCTCGGGCACGCACAGGTCCACGCCGCCGACGGCGTCGACCACGTTGACGAAGCCGGTGAAGCCGATCTGCACGTAGTGGTCGATCTCCAGGCCGGTGGCGCCCTCGATGGTGCGGGTGAGCAGCTGGGGCCCGCCCGAGCCGTCGGCCTCGCCGCGCGCGTACGCCGAGTTGACCTTGTGGCGGCCGTGCCCGGGGATCTCCAGCATCGAGTCGCGCGGGATGCTGACCAGCGTGGACGGCCCGCTCCCGGTGTGCAGGATCATGATCGTGTCGGTGAGCTCGGACTCCGGGTCGCCGGTCGCGAGCTCCGCGCGCTGCTCCGGGGTGAGGTCCGCGCGGCTGTCCGACCCCACGATCAGGTAGTTCGTGCCGTCGGTGGAGTTGGCGCTGTCCGAGGGCAGCGCGGGCACCCGGTCCAGCGACACGTCGATGTAGACCGCGAACCCGACCACCAGCACGAGCAGCACGACGAGCGCGGTGCGGACGCGGCGGGCGATCGTGCCCGGT
>JAPLAT010000666.1 GCA_026393175.1 Pseudonocardiales bacterium | reverse complement strand
GGCACGGCCGGGACCTCGCCGGGCACGGCCGGGACATCGCCGGGCACGGCGGGCACCTCACCGGGCATGGCCGGGACCCCGCCCGGCAGCTCGGCGGGCGGGCACGGCTCGGGCTCCGGCTGCGCGGCCGCCTCGCCCCCGGGCAGCGTGACCGCACCACCGGGCAGGGCGGGGAGGTCGGGGACGTCGGCCGGCACGTCGGGCACCGACGCCCCGGGGTCCGGCAGGGCCGGGTCCGCGGGGAGCGCGGGCGCCCCCGGCAGGGCGGGGTCGGCGGGCAGGGCCGGGTCCGTCGGCAGGGCGGGGTCGGCCGGCAGGGCGCACGGGTCCGGGAGCGCCGGGTCCGTGGGCACGGGCAGCGGTACCGGTGGCTCGGGCAGCGGTACGGGCGGTTCGGGCACCTGGTCGGCGGCGACCGGCACCGCCGGCACCGCGGGCACCGCGGGCACGGCCGGCACCACCGGGACGGCCGGCACCACCGGGACGAGCGCGGGGGTCTCGGGCACCGTCCCGCCCAGGAGGCCGGGCAGCAGGTCCTGCAGGGTGACCAGCAGGCCGTTGAGGAGGCCGCCGACGGGCGTCGGCTCCTCGACCGGCACCGGCACCGGGACGGGCACCTGGGCCGGCTCCGCGGCGAGCGCGGTACCGGCGCCGAGCACGGCGAGCGCCCCGCTCGCCGTCACGGCGACGATCGCCTGGGTGACTCGACGACTCCGCATCTTCGGGCTCCTCGTTGATCGACGGACGTGACGGCGCGAATGATGTGGTCCCCCACGAGCGGTGCGCCAGGGTGCGCGAGCGCGCCCGCCGTGGCGCCCGGAACCCCGCCCGACGCGCTCCGTCACCGTCGCGACCCGGTCGGGCGCCCGCCCGTCGCCCGCGCGGGTGGTGCCCGGGTCCCGTCACCCGGACGCGCCGGGCGGCGCGGCGGCGGCGGGCCGTGCCGGGAGGGGTCGTCACCCGACGCGGTAGGACTGCGGCAGAAACCCCCGAAAGATCATGATCGTCACCCTGCGTCCGGGTGTCGCCCCCACATCCTGACGCTGCGTGACCGGCATCCGGACGCGCCGGGCGATCGTCGCGGCACCCCCGGACGGCGCCCCCCGCGTGATAGGTTCGCGCGCGGTTGCAAGTCGTGTCGTCCTCGCTCGTTGTGAAGCGTCCGCAGGAACGTGACGGTGGGCTTCACGGGCGTTCGACACGCTCGCCGTTCCGTGTCCCCACCACGCAGCCCCCGGGCGGCACAGTGCCCCCCGGGTCCGCTTCACGTGTGGGAGAGAACAGGTATGCCGCAGGGCACCGTCAAGTGGTTCAACGCCGAGAAGGGCTTCGGCTTCATCGCCACCGACGACAACGGTCCGGACGTCTTCGTCCACTACTCCGCGATCCAGACCGACGGGTTCCGGACGCTGGAGGAGAACCAGCGGGTCGACTTCGAGTCGAGCCAGGGCGCGAAGGGTCCGCAGGCCGACACGGTCCGCCCCATCTGAGACGCGTCTCGACCGGTGCCGGCGTCCCCTCGGGGCGCCGGCACCGCCGTGTCTAGAGCCTCCCCGTCCAGCCTGCGGTGAGGGTCAGGCCCTCGGCGACCCCGCGCGGGGCGAAGCCGAGCGCCCGCGCGCCGCGGTCGTCCACCCGCACCGGCGGGAACCGGCCGTAGACCTCCGAGCGCCGCGCGAACGTGCCCGCGTCGTCCCCGAGCGAGGACCCGGGCGGCAGCAGCCGCACCCGGGCGCCGCCGACGAGCCCGGCGAAGCGGTGCAGCACGTCGCCGAACGTCGCCGTCTCCCCGCACAGCACGTACCGGCGCCCCGGCTCGCCCGCGTCGAGCGCCAGGAGGTGGCCTGCGGCCGCGTCCTCGGCCAGGACCCAGCCCACCGTCGCGTCGACCACGGCGGCCACCTCCCCGCGTGCCGCGCCCAGCAGCAGGCCGTTGTAGCTGAGCGGGCCACGAGGGCTCGGCCCGTAGACCCCCGTCGGGTTCACCACGACGCCGCCCGCCGCGAGCACCCGGCGCTCGGCCTCGGCCTTGCTCGCGGAGTACGGGTCGGTGAGGGCGGGCGGCCCGGCCGGCTCCTCGGCCACGAGGCCGTCCGCGTCCATCACGGCCGCGCTGCTGCTCGTGAACACGAACCGGGACACGCCCGCGGCCTCCGCGGCGGCGAGGGCGTGGACGGTGCCGTCGACGTTCGCGCGGCGCGTCTCGTCCGCGGAGTGGCCGACCGAGCCCGCGAGGTGCAGCAGCCCGGTGCAGCCCCGCGCGGCGGCGGTCAGGGCCGCGACGTCGCCCAGGTCGGCCACCACGACGTCGACGCCCGCGGGGAGCAGGGCGCGGGCCCGCTCGGCGTCGCGGACGGCCACGCGCACGTCACGGCCCTGCCGCACGGCCAGCTCCACCAGCGCACTGCCCAGGAATCCGGTGGCTCCGGTGACCAGGTCCATGCGGGCATCCTCGCAGCCGCTGGTCGCCGACCGCCGGACGACGACCGGTCGGGCCCCGAACGGCGGAGCCGCCGGCCCGCCGACCCGGACCGGTCACCCGGCCGTCCGGCGCGGCGGGCGGTCCCCGTCCGGACGTGTCCCCGCTCGTCTCGACGTCACGCACGGTCGTCGCTCGGTGCTGTTCGTGGCGTGTCCTGAGAGCCATCCTCAGTGTTGTCACTCACATCAGCAGGACGACACGGGAGGTCGGGAACATGCCGGGCTGGGACAGCTACCGCGCGGTCTACGGCGCGGAGCTGCGCGCGGCGGCGCGGGAGCTCAACGACCACGGGTGGACGGTGGTCGAGGAATCGGCGTCCACGCTCCGCCTGGTCACCGGCACCGTGCTGGACGTGCTGGAGGTCCCGGCCGGCGTCGGGCGCGGGGTCTGCGCCGGGCTGCGCGCCGCCGGGATGGTGGTGCCGGTCGCCGGCACGCCGACCGGGGCGTGGTGGTACCCGATCGCCGCCGGGGCGGTGCTGCCCGCCGAGCTCCACGCGGTCGACGGGGTGGTGCTGCACAGCGGCGGCGCCACCGTGCTCGCGCCGCCCTCGCAGGTGCCCGACGGCTGGGTGCACTGGCGCGTCGCGCCGGCGCTCACCGGCTACCGGGTGCCCGCCTCCGACCTGATCCTCTCCGCCGTCACCGCGAGCGTGCGGTGGCGGGCCGAGCACGACCGGCATCCGGGCGCCCAGCGGCCCGCCGCTGCCGTCGCGGTCGGCGCGCGGTTCCCCTGAGGACCGCTCACGGCGATCCGGGTCCCTCCCCCGATGCCGCTGCCCGTCGGGCCGCGCCGAGGGAGCACCCGGACCTCCGGTGAGGTGCGGCGCCCGAGGGGGCACTCCTCCCTCGCCGCGCGGCCGCACCCCGAACCTTGGCCGGGGCCGGTGGAACACCATCGGCCCCGGCCAACACCAACCGCCGGACCGACGACGCCCCCCGGGGTCGTGGGGGCAACACGATCCCGGGGGGCGCCGGTGCTCCCGACCGCACGTGCGGGTCGGGCCGGCCGGACCGCGTCCGGCCACTCCTGATTTCGTTCCGGCGGGCAAGATGGGTTCGTGACGACCTCGCAGACCCCCCGAACGGACGCACCGGCCGCCCGGCCGCGGCCGGCCGTCGAGATCGGGCTGGGCATCGGGCGGATGGACCCCGAGGCGAAGGCCCGCGACCTGCGACGGATGAAGTCCCTGGCCACCGGTCTGTTGCTGCTGGCGAGCGTGATCTTCCTGCTCGCCCGCTGGTGGGAGTCCGCCGACGGGCCCACGTGGATCGCCTACGTCCGGGCCACCGCCGAGGCCGCGATGGTCGGCGCGCTCGCCGACTGGTTCGCCGTCACCGCGCTGTTCCGGCGCCCCCTCGGGCTGCCGATCCCGCACACGGCGATCATCCCGACGAAGAAGGACGTCATCGGCGGCAGCCTGGGCGACTTCGTCGGCGAGAACTTCCTGTCCGAGGACGTCGTCCGCGACAAGCTCGCCCGCGTCGAGGTCTCCTCGCGGGTCGGCGGGTGGATCGGGCAGCGCGCCAACGCCGACCGCGTCACGGCCGAGCTCGCGACGGCCGCCCGCGGAGTGGTGACGGTGCTGCGCGACGAGGACGTCCAGGAGGTCATCGACCAGGTCCTGGTCCGGAAGCTGATGGAGCGCCGGGTCGGGCCGCCGCTGGGCACGGTGCTGGAGGGGGTGCTGGCCGACGGGTCGCACCACCGGCTCGTCGACCTCGTGATCGACCGGGCCTACGACTGGGTGTCGAACAACCAGGAGATGGTGCTCCGCGTCGTGCACGAGCGCGCGCCGTCCTGGTCGCCGCGGTTCGTCGACGACCTCATCGCCGACCGCGTGTTCCTGGAGGTCCAGACGTTCGCGTGGGCGGTGAAGACCGACCCGGAGCACCCGCTGCGCAAGGCCGTCGACCGGTTCCTCACCGAGTTCGCCACCGACCTGCAGAGCGACGAGACCACGATCGAGCGGGCGGAGAAGATCAAGCAGCAGATCGTCGCCCACCCCGACGTGCAGAAGTTCATCGGCGGGGCCTGGGGCGTGGTCAAGGGCCTGATCCTGGACGCGGCGGCCGACCCGTCCAGCGCGCTGCGCGTGCGCGTGCGCGACGGCCTGCTGGCGCTCGGCGCGCGGCTCGCCGGCGACGAGGCGCTGCGCGCCAAGGTCGACGGCTGGCTCGCCGATGCCGCCGGCTACGTGGTGCGCCACTACCGCAGCGAGATCACCACCCTGATCACCGACACCGTCGAGCGCTGGGACGCCGAGGAGACCAGCCGGAAGGTGGAGCTCCAGGTCGGCCGCGACCTGCAGTTCATCCGGATCAACGGCACGGTCGTGGGCGCGCTGGCCGGCCTGGCGATCTACACGGTGAGCACGCTGCTGTTCCCGGTCTGAGCGCCGTCCCCGGCGGCGTCCGTCAGAGGGCGTAGCCCAGCGCGGCCGCCGCCAGTCCGGCCGCCAGCGACACCGCGGCGTACGCCCACGCGCGGGCGCGGGGCAGCTCGACGAGCTCCAGCGCGAACGTCGAGTACGTGGTCAGCGCGCCGCAGAACCCGGTCCCGAGCAGGGCCGCGACCTCCGGGGTCGCCCTGGCCAGCACGACGCCCAGCACGAACGAGCCCCCGACGTTGACGCCCAGCGTCCCCCACGGTGCGCCGGGCCGGTTGGCGAGGCGCGACACGAGGTACCGCAGCGGCGCCCCGACGGCCGCCCCGAGCACGACCATGAGCGCGATCACGCGGGCCGTCCGGCAGGGGAGTGTGCACCCGCGGTCGCCGGAGGGACCCTCACCGCACGATCCCGTCGCGCGGGCGGCCCAGGCGCAGGCCCACCGCCGTGGCGGCCACGCAGGTCGCGAGGGTGCCCAGGGCGTAGGCGGCGGCGAGCGCCGGGGCCCCGCCGGTCAGGAGCTCGAGCGTGTCGGTGGACGCCGTGGAGAACGTGGTGAACCCGCCCAGCACGCCGGTGCCGGCGAAGGCCCGCAGCAGCGGGTCGTGCCGGTGCCGGGCGACCAGCAGGCCGATCAGCAGGCACCCCGCCACGTTGACCGCGACGGTGCCCGCCGGGCTCCCCGCGACCGCCGATCCCGCGGCCCAGCGGGCCAGCGCCCCGAGCGCCCCCCCGGCGGCGACGGCCGCCACCACCCGGGTCTCGGAGAGCACGCGACGACGGTACGCGCGCCGTCGCCGACTGTGGTCGAGGCCACCCCACCTGCGCAAGCAGACCGCTTGCAACAGCTAGCACCACCGGGTAGCGTCGCTGGGGACAGGGACGGAGGTGATCAGGTATGAGCCCGAACGACAAGACCCCCAAGCGGGTCGACGAGGTCGTCGAGCAGGTCGGCCACGTGGTCGAGCACGCCGGTCACGCCGTCGGTCAGACCGTCGAGGGGATCGGCGGCTACATCCGCAGCCAGCGCGAGCAGGCCCAGGTCTCCCTGCGCCAGCTCGCCCGCGCCACGGGCGTGAGCAACCCCTACCTCAGCCAGATCGAGCGGGGGCTGCGCAAGCCGTCGGCCGAGGTCCTGCAGCAGATCGCGCGGGGTCTCCGCATCTCCGCGGAGGCGCTGTACGTGCAGGCCGGGATCCTCGACGAGCGTCCGGCGAGCGTCGTCACCGATGCCGTGTTCGCCGACCCGACTCTGACGGAGCGCCAGAAGCAGGTGCTCCTCGACATCTACCGGTCCTTCCGCCGCGAGAACGAGTCCGCCGCGGACACTGAAGAGGAGAAGTGATCACCATGGCCGTGTCCATCCCGACCGCCGCCGACGTCCGCAAGGCCCGCGAGCAGGCCGCGCAGACCGTCACCGAGCGGGCCGAGATCGCCCGCACCCCGCTACTCGCCGTGCTCGGCGCCGGCGACTACGCCTACAC
>JAPLAT010000592.1 GCA_026393175.1 Pseudonocardiales bacterium | reverse complement strand
CTCGCCGGTCCTCAAGGTGACCTACAAGGTCGAGGCCACCCGCGTCGAGCAGCGCACCGACTTCGACAAGCTGGTGCTCGACGTCGAGACGAAGCCCTCGATCACCCCCCGCGACGCGCTGGCCTCGGCCGGCAAGACGCTCGTCGAGCTGTTCGGGCTCGCCCGCGAGCTCAACGTCGACGCCGAGGGCATCGAGATCGGCCCGTCGCCGCAGGAGGCCGACACCATCGCGGCCTTCGCGATGCCGATCGAGGAGCTCGACCTCACGGTCCGCTCCTACAACTGCCTCAAGCGCGAGGGCATCCACACCGTGGGCGAGCTCGTCGGCCGGTCCGAGGCCGACCTGCTCGACATCCGCAACTTCGGTGCGAAGTCCATCGACGAGGTCAAGATGAAGCTCGTCGGCCTCGGGCTCGCGCTCAAGGACAGCCCGCCCGGATTCGACCCGTCGGCCGCGGCCGCCGAGTACGGCTCCGACGGGTTCGACCCCGACACCTTCGGGGACGACGGCCAGGACTACGCAGAAACGGAGCAGTTGTAGCCATGCCTCAGCCCACCAAGGGGCCCCGTCTCGGCGGGTCGCCCGCGCACCAGCGGCTGATCCTGGCCAACCTGGCGACGTCGCTGTTCCAGCACCGGCGGATCACCACCACCGAGGCGAAGGCCCGCAGGCTGCGGCCCTACGCCGAGAAGCTGATCACCAAGGCGAAGCGCGGCGACCTCCACAACATCCGGGAGATCGCCAAGGTCATCCGGGACAAGGACGTCATCCACGCCCTCGTCCACGAGATCGGCCCGTTCTTCGCCGACCGCCAGGGCGGCTACACGCGCATCACCAAGACGCTGCCGCGCAAGGGCGACAACGCCCCCATGGCCGTGATCGAGCTGGTCGCGCAGAAGACCGTCACCGACGAGGCCGACCGCGCCCGTCGCGCGGCCGCGTCGCAGAAGGCCCAGCAGGCCGCGACGACCCCTGCGGCCGAGTCGGCCGAGGAGGCTTCGGAGAAGGCGCTCGACGCCGCCGCCGAGGCCCCCGCGGGCAGCGAGACGCAGGAGAAGGCCCTCGAGGCGGCCGAGGCCGCCGAGGAGGCCGCGGACTCCGCCGACGCGCCGTACGGCGAGGGCAGCCACGCCCCGCTGGACGACCCGCAGCAGGCGCCGGAGGGCTTCGAGATCAAGGGCAACGCCGACTCGATGCTCTACCACGTCCCCGGCTCGTCGCACTACGACCGCACGGTCGCCGAGGTCTGGTTCGCCAGCGCCGAGGCCGCCGAGGCCGCCGGCTTCTCCCTGCCTGCCTCGCAGCAGGAGAAGCAGGACGAGTCCTGACCACTCCGGTCCCGAACGAGCCCGCCGTCCCCCCGGACGGCGGGCTCGTTCGTTGTCGTCTCGACATCGCCTATGACGGCACCGACTTCTCCGGCTGGGCGATGCAGCCCGGCCTGCGCACCGTGTGCGGCATCCTCACCGACGCCCTCGCCACGGTGCTCCGCACGCCCGTCGCGCTGACCGTGGCCGGACGCACCGACGCCGGGGTGCACGCCACCGGCCAGGTCGCGCACGCCGACCTCCCCGGCGACGCCGACCCCGACCGGCTGGTGCGCCGGCTGGCCCGGCTGCTGCCCCCCGACGTGCGGGTCCGCGCCGTGCGGCCGGTGCCCCCGGCGTTCGACGCCCGGTTCGGCGCCCTGCGCCGGCACTACCGCTACCGCGTCGCCACCGCCCCGCACGGGGCCGAGCCGCTGCGCGCCCGCGACACCCTCGCCTGGCCGCACCCGCTCGACCTCGACGCCGTCAACGCCGCCTCGGCGCACCTGCTGGGCGAGCACGACTTCGCCGCGTTCTGCCGGCGCCGCGAGGGCGCCACGACCGTCCGGGCCCTGCAGGAGCTGCGGTGGACCGGGGAGGCCGACGGGGTCGTCACCGCCGCCGTCGCGGCCGACGCGTTCTGCCACTCCATGGTCCGCAGCCTGGTCGGCGCCCTGCTCGACGTCGGGCGGGGCCGGCGCGCCGTGGGCTGGCCCGCGGACCTGCTGACCCGCCGCGAGCGCGCGAGCGAGGTGCCCGTGGCCCCGGCCCACGGCCTGACGCTCGTGGCCGTGGACTACCCGCCCGACGCCGACCTCGCGGCCCGGGCGGAGCGGACCCGCAACGTCCGCACGCCGAGCACCCGGTAAAGCCCCCGCTGATTGCAGCAAAGCCACTTTCACGCAACCTCCTTGCGTGAAAGTGGCTTTGCTGCAACAGGGGTGGGTTGTCCGACGGGTGGGGTCGGCGCCAGGGTGGGCCCCGTGAAGGAACTCCTGGAGGTCGCGCTCGACGAGGCGCGGGCGGGGCTGGCCGAGGGCGGCATCCCGATCGGCGCCGCCCTGTTCGCCGCCGACGGCACCCTGCTCGGCCGCGGCCACAACCGCCGCGTGCAGGACGACGACCCGTCCATGCACGCCGAGACGGCCGCGTTCCGGGCCGCCGGGCGCCAGCGCGACTACCGCTCGACGGTCATGGTCACGACGCTCTCGCCGTGCTGGTACTGCTCGGGGCTGGTGCGCCAGTTCGGGATCGGGACGGTCGTGGTCGGCGAGGCGCGCACGTTCCACGGCGGGCACGACTGGCTCGCCGAGCACGGCGTCGCGGTGACGGTGCTCGACGACGAGCGCTGCGTGCGCCTGATGACCGACTTCGTCGCCGCGCGGCCGGAACTGTGGTTCGAGGACATCGGGGAGGTCCCGTGACCCCGGCCGGCCCGCGCGTCGGCTGACGGGTTCGCTGGCTGACGGGTTCGCCGAAACGCCCACGGGCCGGCCGGGTCCGCGGCTACCGTCCGGCCCGTGCCGCCCCACCCGCCGACCCGGGCCCCGGCCACCCGGGACCAGGCCGACGCGTACCGGTTCGGGCTGCGCCGCCTCGAGGCCGCCCTGGTCCGGGGTGATCCCGTGCCGCTGCACGAGCAGGTGCGGGCGCAGCGGCGGGCGGCCGTCGCGGGCGTCGTGCTGGGCCTGCTGGCGCTGGGGGCCGTCGCGGTCTACGCCCAAGTCGTGCCGCGGCCGGACTGGCGCGCGCAGGCGATCGTCCTGGGCCGGGAGTCGGGGTCGATGTACGTGGTGGCCGACGGCGCGCGGCTCGTGCCCGTCGCCGACCTGCCCGCCGCGCGGCTGGTGCTCGCCGCCCTGCGCGCCGGCTGGGCGAGCGGCGCGGACCCGGCCACGGCCGAGCCCGCCGTCGTCGCCGACGCGGACCTCG
>JAPLAT010000304.1 GCA_026393175.1 Pseudonocardiales bacterium | reverse complement strand
GTCGAGGAGGCCGCGCGGACCTCGCGCGCGCGGCTGCTCGGCTGGCTCGCCGCCGGCACCCGCGACCTCGCCGCCGCGGAGGACGCGCTCGCCGAGGCGTTCGTCGCGGCGCTGCGGACCTGGCCGGAGCGTGGCGTGCCGGAGCGGCCGGAGGCGTGGCTGCTCACCGCGGCGCGCCGCGGTCTCATCGACGCCGCCCGCCGCCGCGACGTCGCCGCCAGGGCGCTGCCGGACCTGGCCCGGCTCGCGCCCGCGGCCGAGGTGCCCGAGCCGCCCTCGACGATCCCCGACACCCGGCTGGGCCTGCTGTTCACCTGCGCGCACCCGGCCATCGCGGAGGGCGTTCGCGCGCCGCTGATGCTGCAGGTCGTGCTCGGCCTGGACGCGGCCCGGATCGCCGCGGCGTTCCTCGTCCCCGCCTCGGCGATGGGGCAGCGCCTGGTCCGGGCGAAGGCGAAGATCGCCGGGGCCGGGATCCCGTTCGCCGTCCCCGGCCCCGAGCAGCTGCCCGAGCGGCTCGGCCCGGTCCTCGACGCGGTCTACGCCGCGTACGGGACGGGCTGGGACGATCCGGCCGGGCGCGACGTCCGCCGCCGCGGCCTGACCGCGGAGGCGCTGCGGCTCGCCCGGCTCGTCGTCGACCTGCTGCCGGGCGAGCCGGAGGCCCGCGGGCTGCTCGCGCTGCTGCTGCACTCCGCGGCGCGGGACGCGGCCCGCCGGGCGCCGGACGGGGCGTTCGTGCCGCTGGACCGCCAGGACGTCACCCGCTGGGACCCGGTGCTGATGGCCGAGGCGGAGCGGCACCTCGCCGCCGCGGCGGGGCACCGCCGCCCGGGCCCTACCAGTTCCACGCGGCGATCCAGTCGGTGCACAACCGCCGCGCGCTCACCGGGACCACCGACTGGGCCTCGGTCGCGCTGCTCTACGACGGGCTCGTCGCGGCGACGCCGTCGGTCGGGGCGCACGTCGCCCGCGCGTCGGCGCACCTGCACGCGGGCGCGCCGGAGCGGGCGCTGGGGATGCTGGACGCACTGGACCCCGATCTCGTGGCGGGGTACCAGCCGTACTGGGTCGTGCGCGCGCACGCGCTGCACGGCGTCGGCGCGGACCCGGCGCACGCGGTCCGGGTGGCGCTCGGGCTCACCGAGGACCCGGCGCTGCGGACCCACCTCCTCGGCGTCGTCGCAGCGTGGGACGGGCGGCCCGGCGCCTCGTCCGGGTGAACTAACCTCGGCCCGCGTGAGCTCCTACCCCGCGGCAGAGCGCCTCGACCTCGTCGAGACGCTGCACGGACACCGCGTCGCCGACCCGTACCGCTGGCTGGAGGACCCGGCCGACCCCCGCACGGTGGCGTGGTCGGCGGCCCAGGACGCCCTGGTCGCGGAGCACCTGGACACCCTGCCGGGCCGCGAACGGCTGGCCGGGCGGCTGCGCGCCCTGCTGGCGGCGGGCTCGGTGTCGGCGCCGCTGTGGCGGGCCGGGCGGGCGTTCGCGACGCGGCGCGAGCCCGGTCAGGAACACGCCGTCGTCCACGTCACCGACCCCGACGGCACCGAACGCGTGCTGCTGGACCCGATGGCGATCGACCCCACCGGCCTGACCACGCTCGACGCCTGGGTGCCCGACCTGGAGGGCAGGCGGCTGGCCTACCAGCTCAGCTCGGGCGGCGACGAGTTCTCCGTGCTGCACGTGCTGGACGTCGCGACGGGCGAGCTCGTCGAGCCGCCGATCGACCGCTGCCGCTACTCCGACGTCGCCTGGCTGCCCGGCGGCGAGGAGTTCGTCTACGTCCGGATGGTGGACGAGAGCGAGGTCCCGCCCGGCGAGCAGGCCTTCCACCGACGGATCTGGCGGCACCGCGTCGGCACGCCCACCGAGCAGGACGTGCTCGTCGAGGCGCCGGGGCTCTACGACGGTCACACCTACTACGGCGTGCGCGTCTCGCGGGACGGCCGCTGGCTGGTCGTCGGCGCGAACGTCGGCACGGCCCGCCGCGACAGCCTGTGGGTCGGCGAGCTGGACGGCCCGCTGCAGCAGGTGCTCACCCAGGACGACGACGTGCAGGCCGGCGCCTGGGTCGACCGCGACGGGCTGCTCTACGTGCTCACCACCGACGGGGCGCCGCGCTGGCGCCTGGTCGTGACCGAGCCCGGCACCCCGGGCCGCGAGCACTGGCGCGAGATCGTCGCCGAGGACCCCGGCTCGGTGCTGGAGGGCGTGCGCCGCCTGGAGACCGCGGACGGCCCGCTGCTGGTGCTCGCCCGGGCCCGGCACGCCGTCGCGGAACTGGCGCTGCACGACGTCGACGGCACGCCGCGCGGCACGGTCCCGCTGCCCGGGACGGGGTCGCTCACCGGGCTGACCGTCGCCGACCGCGACACCCCCGAGCAGCACGGGAAGCTGTGGATCGGCTGGACCGACCTCGTCACGCCCCCGCAGGTGCACCGGTACGAGGCCGGCACGACGGTGCTGGAGCGCACCGCGCCCGGCGCCGCCCCGGTGCCGGACGTGCGCAGCGAGCAGCGCGAGTTCACCTCCGCCGACGGCACGACCGTCCGCATGTTCGTCATCACCCCGGCGGACGGGACCGGGCCGTGGCCCGCGCTCGTCACCGGCTACGGCGGCTTCGGCATCAGCCGCGAGCCCGCCTACACCGCGTCCGCGCTGGCCTGGGTCGCCGCGGGCGGCGCGTACGCGCTGGTCTCGCTGCGCGGCGGCGGCGAGGAGGGCGAGGAGTGGCACCGCGCCGGCCACCGGGGCCGCAAGCAGAACGTGTTCGACGACCTGCACGCCGCCGCCGCGGCCCTCGTCGCGGCCGGGACCACGGCCCCCGACCGGCTGGCGATCATGGGCGGGTCCAACGGCGGCCTGCTCGTCGGGGCCGCGCTCGTGCAGCGCCCCGACCTCTACCGCGCGGTGGTCTGCTCGGCGCCCCTGCTCGACATGGTCCGCTACGAGGAGTTCTCGCTGGGCCGCACCTGGAACGACGAGTACGGCACGGCCGCCGACCCGGAGGAGCTCGGCTGGCTGCTGTCCTACTCCCCCTACCACCACGTCACCGACGGCACCGCCTACCCGGCGACGCTGTTCACGGTGTTCGAGTCCGACTCGCGCGTGGATCCGCTGCACGCCCGCAAGATGTGCGCGGCGCTGCAGCACGCCACGACCGGCCCCGCACCGGTCCTCATCCGCCGCGAGACCGACGTGGGCCACGGCGCCCGCTCGGTGTCCCGCACCGTCGGCCTGGCCGCCGACCAGCTCGCCTTCCTGGCCGCTCACACCGGACTGGAGATCCCCGCATGACCACCCTGCTCCCCGAACAGCCCGCCTGCGCCACCGAGGCAGGCACCTGGTGCGCCCGCTTCTACGAGTGGACGAACAACGACTTCCTCGCGCGCTCGGCCGACGCCATCGTCGGCGGCGCGATCAAGGTCGCGTTCATCGTCGCCGTCGCGTTCCTCGCGCGGTTCCTGCTCCACCGGCTGGTGAAGCGGGTCGTCGACGGCGCGGCGAACGCCCGGCTGCCCCGCCGCGGCGCGACGGGCCCGGCCGCCGCGGTGCCGGCGCGCCGCTCGCAGCGGGCCCGCACCATCGGCTCGGTGCTGCGCTCGATCATCTCCGCGATCGTCGGGACGATCGCCGCGATCATGGTGCTGGACGTGTTCGGCGTCGCGCTCGGCCCGATCCTCGCCTCGGCCGGCATCGTCGGTGTCGCCGTCGGCTTCGGGGCGCAGAACCTCGTCCGGGACTTCCTGTCGGGCATGTTCATGCTCATGGAGGACCAGTACGGGGTCGGCGACATCGTCGACCTCGGCGAGGCCAGCGGCGTGGTCGAGGCCGTCGGCCTGCGGATCACGACGCTGCGCGACGTCAACGGCACCGTCTGGTACGTCCGCAACGGCGAGATCCTGCGCGTGGGCAACAAGAGCCAGGGCTACGCGGTGGCGGTCGTCGACATCCCGGTGGCGCACAGCGCCGACATCGCCGACGCGACGGCGCTCGTCCGGCAGGTCTCCGACGAGGTCGTCGAGCGCGAGGGCGTGAAGGAGCACGTGCTGGAGCCGGTGGACGTGCTCGGCGTGGAGCGCGTCGGGCCGGAGGGCGTCACCCTGCGGCTCACGGTCAAGGTGGCCCCCGGCCAGCAGTGGGCCGTGCAGCGGGCGCTCAACGCCGCGATCACCGACGCCTTCGACGACGCCCGCGTACCGCGCCCCGGCCTGCTGCCGCCGATCCCGCCCGCGGGCCCGTCGCTGACGAAGTGAACGCGCGGGGGATGATGGGGTCGTGACCGATCCGCAGAACTTCTACGCAGAGGTCGGCGGCGCGCCCGTCTTCGACAAGATCGTCTCCCGGTTCTACGAGGAGGTCGCCGCCGACGAGGTGCTGCGCCCGCTCTACCCGGAGGAGGACCTCGGCCCGGCCGAGGACCGGCTCCGGATGTTCCTGGAGCAGTACTGGGGCGGCCCCCGCACCTACTCCGACCAGCGCGGGCACCCCCGCCTGCGCATGCGGCACAACCCCTACCGCATCGGGCCGATCGAGCGCGACGCGTGGCTGCGCGCCATGCGCATCGCCGTCGACGAGGCCGGCCTGTCCGACGCCCACCGCGACCAGCTGTGGCAGTACCTCACCTACGCCGCGGCGAGCATGCAGAACAGCGACTTCTGACCGGCCCGCACCCGCGACCCCCATGACCTCGCGGGGCTCGAGGACCCGTCGACGTCGCGATCGCGGGACGCGGACCGGCGCCCTCAGACCGACGCGTCCAGCACGACCTCGCCGTCGGCCCCGCGGACCTGCACGAGCGAGGCGTCGGCGCGCAGGACCGAGGAGTTGAGGTTGCACCGCATCTCCT
>JAPLAT010000658.1 GCA_026393175.1 Pseudonocardiales bacterium | reverse complement strand
TCGCCGCCCGTCAGCGGCGCAGCCATTCCCCGACGGCCGTCACGAAGGCATGCAAGTCCGACGGGTCGTCGAGGCGGGCCAGCACGATCCGGTCGTCGGCATCGACGTAGTCGTGCACCAGGACGTTCCGGAATCCGACGGCTCGGCGGACCCGGTCGGCGAGGTCCCTGTCGAGCACCCCGTGCTCGCCGAGGAGCCGCACGGCGTCGCCGTTGTCGTTCGGCGGGCCCCAGCCCGCCGACGCGCAGATGTGCTGGGCGACGTCGACGCATCCCTCGATCGCGGTGACGAACGTGTACTTGATGCCGCGCAGCCAGATGCGGTCGCCGCGCCTGGCGGTGTCGGCCGACGCCTCCTCGCGGAGGACGGCCAGGTCGTCGGTGACCGAGCGCATCAGGCGCAGCAGCCGGACCTCATCGACCACGGCGCAGGGCCTCCGCGAACTCCCGGTGGCTGCGCGTGATCCTCGGCAGCTCGTCGGCGTAGATCTTCCGCGTCGTGGCGGTCCACCGCACCCGGGCGGGCGGGTCGTCGTCGAACAGCACGACGCCGGCGAGCGCGATGCGGCCGGCCAGCTCGAGCGGGGCGTCGTTGAGGACCGTCAGGTCGACCCCCGGCGGCAGCAGCACCTCGAACGAGGGGGGAGCGGCGCCGTCCCACCACGCCGCGACGTCCAGGTCGGAGTCGGGGCGGTGGGCGCCCGTCGCCCGGCTGCCGTGCACCAGGGCGAACCGGGCGCCCGCGGCGCGCAGCGCGCCCGCCACCTCGGCGGCGTCCGGAACGGCGGTCATGCGCGCAGTCTGGCAGACCCGCCGCCCCGCCCGCGTCCGCGACGACACCGGACGCGCACGGTCACCGCCTTCCCCCGTTCTGATGATCTGCGGGCGCCCGGGCTCACGGCCGCGCCCGGACGCACGACGGTCCGGGGGACAGGACGTTCGCAGGTGGAGGTGTCGGGGATGACGGTCATGGACTCCCGTACGGGCGGCCTGGGCCGGTCCGGGCGCCGGCGCACGGCGACCGGGCTCGTCGGCGCGTCGTGGACCGCGGTGCGGCGCCTGCGGCGGCGCTGACGCCCCCGGCTCAGCCCGTGGGGTGGGCGTAGTAGTCCGCCGTGCGGAGATCGCCCCCGGCGAAGCCGAGGACCCACGTGCTGGCCTTGCGGGAGGGGACGTCGTCGCGGCCGGTCAGCGTGGCGACGACGTCCGGGATCACCCCGCCCTGGCTGCAGACCGCGGTGACGCCCGGCTCGGCGGCCAGCGCGGTCAGGCGGGCCAGGCCGGCCGGGGGGTCGTCCCAGTAGCCCTCCTCGCCCAGCAGGGGCTCGTCGGCGACCGTCACCCCCAGCTTCGCGGCCAGCGGGGCGACCGTGTCCCGGCAGCGCCGCGGCGGAGCCGACGCGAGGCGGTCGGGGCCGAACAGGGGGAGGAACGCGGCGAGACGGCGGGCCTGGTCGTGGCCGGTGGAGGACAGCGGGCGCAGGTCGTCGTCGTCGTCCCACTGCGAGCGGCTGCCGGCCTTCGCGTGGCGCACCAGCAGGACGACGGACTCCGGTGCGCCGACCTCCCGGAAGCGGGCCAGCACGCCCAGGTCGCGCCGGTAGGACAGCAGCCCGGCCGCGGCGTCCGGGGTGCACCAGCGCAGCTCG
>JAPLAT010000320.1 GCA_026393175.1 Pseudonocardiales bacterium | reverse complement strand
AGCGCGCCGGCGTGCTCCACCCGCCCCGCGACCCGCGCACCGGCCAGCGGCAGTACGGCGCCGCCGACGTCCGCGACGCGCGCCTGGCCCACCTGCTGCGCCGCGGCGGCTACCCCCTGGCGCACATCGCCACCGTCGTCGACCAGGTCCGGCGGGCCGGCGGCGCCGAGCCGCTGGCCGCCTCGCTGGAGGGCTGGCGGCGGCGCCTCGCCCACCAGGGCCGCCTCGCCCTCACCGCCGCCGGCCTGCTCGCGGCCTACCTCGACGCGCCCGCGGCGCCCGTGCGCGCGCAGGAGGCCTAGAACATCCCTGCGCGCGCACGAGCGCGCAGCACCTCCCGCGGCACGTCGACCAGGCGGCTGCGCAGGTACTCCCCCAGGCCCTTGGCCTGCGGGTCCGGCCGGGTCGACGACGCCACCCCGTCGCCGAGCAGGCCGTGCACCACGACGTTCATCGCCCGCAGGGTCGGCAGGGCGAACCGCTCGATCCGCAGGTCGGCGGCCTCGGGGCCGAGCAGGTCGCGCAGCCGGTCCTCGGTGAGGTGCTCCCACATCCACGCCCACGCCGTGTCGTCGTGGGTCCACAGGCCGATGTTGGCGTCGCCGCCCTTGTCGCCCGAGCGCGCGCCGCAGATCTCGCCGAGCGGCCGTCGCACCAGGCGCGCCGCGGGCCCCGGGGGCGCGTCCGGCGCTCGTGGGTGCGCCGACGTGCGAGAACCCTCCTCCGCGCGCACGGGCCCGGAGGGCGGGTCGGGGACGGTGCGGCGGGTGCCGTCGGGGAGCACGACCGTGTGCGTGACGGCGGACCGCGGGACGGCCGCCGGGCGGTAGACGCCGTACGCCGACTCCGCCGTCGGGGGCGTGGTGGTGTGGAAGCCCGCGTAACCGCCCAGGGCGAGCTCCACCATCGCGGCGGAGAACTCCCGGCCGACCCTGCGCGGGTCCGGGTCCTTCACCGTGACCCGCAGGTGGGCGGTCGCCCGCTCGTTCGACGGCGCGTCGGGGACGTCGAACCGCAGCAGCCGGACGTCGACCTCGGCGAAGCGGTCCCGGCCGCCGAGGGAGTCGAACAGCAGCGCCTCGGCGTGCGCGGCCTTCGCCTCGACGTCGAGCCCGGTGAGCACCATCGTCATCGTGTTGCGGAAGCCGCCGACGTCGTTGAGGGCCACCTTGAGCGTCTCCGGCGGGGGGCTCCCCCGGGTCCCGGTGAGCGCGACGCGGTGCTCGCCTGCGGCGGCGAGGGCGATCGTGTCGAAGTGCGCGGTGACGTCCGGGCCGAGGTAGGCGGGCTCGGCGATCTCGTAGAGCAGCTGCGCGGTGACGGTGCCGACCGACACCAGCCCGCCGGTCCCGGGGTGCTTGGTGATCACCGACGACCCGTCGGCGGCGACCTCCGCGATGGGGAACCCCGGGGCGCGGCGGTCGGTGATCTCGTCGAGGAAGGGGTAGTTGCCGCCGGTGGCCTGCGGCCCGCACTCGATCACGTGCCCCGCCGCGACGGCGCCGGCGAGCGCGTCCCAGTCGGTGGGCCCCCAGCCGTGCCACCACGCCGCCGGCCCGACGACCAGCGACGCGTCGGTCACCCGCCCGGTGACGACGACGTCCGCGCCGGCCCCCAGCGCCGCGGCGATGCCCCAGCCCCCGAGGTAGGCGTTGGCCGAGACGGGGGTGCCCCCCGGCGCGGGGACGATCGCGTCGAGGCGCCCGCGCAGGTCGTCGCCCTCCACGTGCGCGACGGCGGCGTCGAGCCCGAGCCGGGCGGCGACCTCGCGGACCGCGGCCGCCAGGCCGGCCGGGTTGAGCCCGCCCGCGTTGGCAACGATCCGGGTCCCGCGTTCCAGGCAGGTGCCGAGCACGTCCTCGACCTGGGTGAGGAACGTGCGCGCGTACCCGCCCGCGGGGTCCTTGGCCTGCCCCTTGGCCAGGATGAGCATCGTCAGCTCGGCGAGGTAGTCCCCGGTCAGGACGTCGATCGGGCCGCCGTCGACCATCTCCCGGGCCGCGGCGAGCCGGTCGCCGTAGAAGCCCGAGCAGTTGGCGATCCGCACCGGGCGCCCGCCCGTCACGCGCCCGCCCCCCGCACCACGGCGAGCACCTGCCCGGTGTCCACCTGGTCGCCGGGGCCGACGTGCAGCTCGGCGAGCTCCCCGTCGGCGGGCGCGGCGACCGTGTGCTCCATCTTCATCGCCTCCAGCACGACGAGCGGCGTGCCCGCGGCGACGGTGTCGCCCACGGCGGCGAGCACCCGGACCACCCCGCCGGGCATCGGCGCCACGAGCGACCCGGGCCGGCGGTCCGCGGCCGGGTCGCGGAAGCGCGGCACCTCCACGAGCGCGGTGGCGCCCAGGGCGCTGTCCACCCAGGCGGTCCCGCCGGCGCGGTGCACGTCGACCGCGCGGCGCACGCCGTCCACCTCCAGGTCGACGCGCTCCGGGGTCGCGGCGTGCAGGGTCACGGCGAGCGGTTCGCCGTCGACGGACACCCGGACCCCGTCGCGGAGGAACCGGTAGGTGACCTCGACGGCCCGCCCGCCCACCGTGTAGGCCACCCGCTGCGGCTCCCCGACGACGTTGCGCCACCCCGAGGGCAGCCCGCCCAGCACGGGCGCCGACGCCCGGTGGGCCGCCTGGGCGGCCAGCGCCGCGGCGGCGGCGTGCACGGCGAGGGCGCCCTCGGGCGGCGCGCCGAGGGCGGCGGGGTCGTGGCGGGTGAGGTAGCCGGTGTCGGTGCCCCCGGCGAGGAACTCCGGCTCGCGGAGGATCCCGACGAGCAGGTCGCGGTTGGTGGTGACGCCGTGGATGCGCGCCCCGACCAGCGCGCGGGCGAGCCGCCGGGCGGCGACGGCCCGGGTCGGGCCGTGCGCGACCACCTTCGCCAGCATCGCGTCGTAGTGCGGGGGGACGACCGAGCCGTCGCCGAACCCGGTGTCGACGCGCGTCCCGCCGGGCACGGCGAACCGGTGCAGCGTGCCGGTGGCCGGCAGGAACCCCGCCGGGACGTCCTCGGCGTAGAGCCGCGCCTCGATGGCGTGGCCGTCGATCCGGGCGCCGGTGACCGACGCCGGCAGCGGCTCGCCCTCGGCGACGCGGAGCTGGATCTCGACGAGGTCGAGCCCGGTGACGAGCTCCGTGACCGGGTGCTCCACCTGCAGCCGGGTGTTGACCTCCAGGAAGTGGAACGCCCCGTCGGCGTCGAGGACGAACTCGACGGTGCCGGCGCCGGTGTAGCCCAGCGCCTTGCCCGCCGCGACGGCGGCCGCCCCCAGCTCGGCGCGCAGCCGCTCGTCGACGGCCGGGGACGGGCACTCCTCGACGATCTTCTGGTAGCGGCGCTGGATCGAGCACTCGCGCTCGAACAGGTGCACGACGGTGCCGTGGGCGTCCCCGACGATCTGCACCTCGACGTGGCGCGGGTCCACGACGAACCGCTCCAGGAACACGGTGCCGTCGCCGAACGCCGCCGCGGCCTCCCGCCGCGCACCGGCCACGGCCTCGGCCAGCCCGGCCCCGTCGTGCACGACCCGCATGCCGCGCCCGCCGCCCCCGAACGCGGCCTTGACCAGCAACGGGAACCCGATCTGCTCCCCCGCCGCGGCCAGGTCGGTGTCCGGCCCGACGGTGGCCCCGGGCAGCACCGGCACCCCGGCCGCCGCCATCAGCGCCTTGGCCTCGACCTTGGAGCCCATCGCCGCGATCACCTCGGGCGAGGGGCCGACGAACACCAGCCCGGCGGCCGCGCAGTCCCGCGCGAACCCGGCGTTCTCGGACAGGAAGCCGTAGCCGGGGTGCACGGCGTCGGCGCCGGTGGCCCGGGCGGCGGCGATCATGAGGTCGCCGCGCAGGTAGGTGTCGGCGGGCGCGGCGCCGGGCAGCCGCACGGCCTCGTCGGCGAGGGCGACGAACGGTGCGTCGGCGTCGGGGTCGGAGTGCACCGCGACGGTGGCGATGCCCAGCGCGTGCGCCGTGCGCAGCACGCGGACGGCGATCTCGCCGCGGTTGGCGACGAGCAGCTTCTCGATCACGGGGCTCACATCCGGAAGACGCCGAAGCCGCGACGGCCCTCGACGGTGGTGGAGTGGACGGCCGACAGGGCGAGTCCCAGCACGGTGCGCGTGTCGCGCGGGTCGACGATGCCGTCGTCGTGCACCCGGCCGCTGACGGCGAAGGCGTGCGCCTCCGCGGCGATCTGGGCCTCGATCGCCGCCGTGCGCGCCCGGTCGGCGTCGGCGTCGAACGGCTTGCCCTGCGACGCCGCCGACGCCCGCCCCACGATCGACAGCACGCCGGCGAGCTGGGCGGCGCCCATGACGGCGAGCGTGGCGCCGGGCCAGGCGAACAGCAGCCGCGGGTCGAACGCCCGCCCGGACATGCCGTAGTTGCCCGCCCCGAACGACGACGCCATGGTGATGGTCAGGTGGGGCACGGTGCTGTTCGTGACGGCGTTGTTCATCTTGGCGCCGTCCTTGACGATGCCGCCCTGCTCGTAGCGGGTGCCCACCATGTAGCCGGTGGTGTTCTGCAGGAACACCAGCGGGGTGTCGGTCTGGTTCGCCAGCAGGATGAACTCGGTGGCCTTCTTCGACTCCTCGCCGAACAGCACCCCGCGGTGGTTGGCCAGCACCCCCACCGGATAGCCGTGCACGCTCGCCCAGCCCGTGACGAGCGAGGTGCCGTAGAGCGGCTTGTACTCGTCGAACTCCGAGCCGTCGACGGTGCGGGCGAGCACCTCGCGCGGGTCGAAGGGCACCTTCGGGTCGGCGGAGACCACGCCGAGGATCTCGTCGGGGTCGTACCGCGGCGGCGCCGGGTCGGCCGCGGGCGCGGGGCCGTGCTTGCGCCAGTTGATCCGGGCGATGATCGACCGCCCGATCCGGATGGCGTCGTGCTCGTCCACGGCGAAGTGGTCGGACAGCCCCGACACGCGCGAGTGCATGTCCGCGCCGCCCAGCGACTCGTCGTCGGCCTCCTCGCCGGTCGCCATCCGCACCAGCGGCGGCCCGCCGAGGAACACCTTGGCCTGCCGGTCGACGAGCACGGCGTGGTCGCACATCCCGGGCACGTAGGCCCCGCCCGCCGTCGAGTTGCCGAACACCAGCGCGACGGTGGGGATGCCCAGGGCGGACATCTCGGTGAGCTCGTGGAAGATCCGCCCGCCCGGCACGAACAGCTCGGCCTGCGACGGCAGGTCCGCGCCCCCGGACTCGACGAGGTTGACCACCGGGAGCCTGTTGACCCGGGCGATCTCCAGCGCCCGCAGCGTCTTGCGCAGCGAGTAGGGGTTCATCGCCCCGCCGCGGACGGTCGGGTCGTGCGCGATCACCATGCACTCGACGCCCGACACCACCCCGATCCCGGTCACGACGCTGGCGCCCACGGTGAACGACGTGCCCCACGCCGCGAGCCCGGACAGCTCCAGGAACGGGGCGTCGGGGTCGATGAGGAGCTGGACGCGCTCGCGGGCGAGCAGCCGGCCGCGGGCGCGGTGCCGCTCCCGGTAGGCCTCGCCCCCGCCCGCCGCCGCGATCTCCAGCTGCTCGGTGAGCCGGTCCAGCAGCTCGAGCTGAACGGCGCGGTTGCCGCGGTAGACCTCACCGGAGGTGTCGAGGGCCGATCTCAGGACGGGCATCGGTGGGCGTCCCCCGGGGTCGACGGTGGTGATTCCGTATTCACTAGCCCGGACAGTATCGCCCGCCCCCGGCCCCGGCCAGAGCGCTCCGGCGCGCTGCGTGACCGGCGGTTCACTCGCCCCGGCGGCCCCTCTGCGGGCGGGCGGCGGCGGGTGCGGCCGCCCCTCCCGCATCGCAGCGTGGTGACACCGCTCCGATCCAGTGGGAGCGGTGTCACCCCGCAGTCACGGCAGGCGGCGGCACGACCGGCCGCACAGACGAACGACCCCGGGGCCATAGGCCCCGGGGTCGTCGGTTCGTGCGTGAGGTCGCCGTCAGGCGCCGGCCTCGCGGGCCGCCTGCACCTCGGTGCGGGCGCCTGCGGAGCTGAGGTCGCCGTCGGAGTTCTCCAGGTGCGCCCGGACGAACCACTGGTACTGCTCGAGCTCGCCGGACTGGGCGATGAGCATGTCCTGCGTGACCGGGTCGAGCTCCTCGGTCGTCTCGATCGCGGCACGGTGGTCGCCGATCACCCCGGTGTAGACGAGGTCGAGCGCGCCGAGGTGGGCCAGCGCGTCCGCACGGCCGACGGAGTAGTCGTCCCAGCTGCGCTCGGCGACGAGCTTGCCGGGCGTGCCGTTGGGCGAGCCGCCGAGGGTCGCGATGCGCTCCGCGACGTCGTCGACCATCTCGCGCACGCCGTCGACCTGCGGGTCGAGCATGGTGTGCACGGCGATGAAGTTGGGGCCGACCACGTTCCAGTGGACGTGCTTGAGCGTGAGCGCCAAGTCGTTGAGGGCGTGCAGGCGCTGCTGCAGGATCTCGATGGTGGCGGTCGCGGCCTTCTCGTCGAGGCCGGGGACGGTGTAGTGCACGGGGGCCATGGGTGCGTTCCTCCCAGTGTCGTGGGCCGCCGTCGGATCCGGCGGCCGTCCGTTGTGAACGAGTTACCCCGACGGGCCACCGCGCATGCGGGGCCGCCGTGTGGGGATCCTCGCAGCGTTCCGGGTCGCCGGGACGCACGTGCTGCGCTAGTAAGACGTGCCCGCGATCGGCGGGCCCGTCGTACCTGGAGGACCCCCTTGCACATCTGGCCCGGCTCGCCCTACCCGCTGGGGTCGTCGTTCGACGGCGGCGGCACCAACTTCGCGATCTTCTCCGAGGTCGCCGACCGCATCGAGCTGTGCCTGTTCGACGACGACGGCACCGAGGTGCGCGTCGACCTCCCCGAGCGCAACGGCCTGGTCTGGCACGGCTACCTGCCGCGGGTGTGGCCGGGCCAGCGCTACGGGTTCCGGGTCCACGGGCCCTACGAGCCCTCGGCAGGCCTGCGGTGCAACCCGGCGAAGCTGCTGCTGGACCCGTACGCGAAGGCGGTGGACGGCGAGGTCGAGTGGGGCCAGTCGTCGTTCTCCTACACCTTCGGGGACCCGGACTCGTTCAACGACGAGGACTCCGCCCCGCACGCCATGAAGTCCGTCGTCATCAACACGTTCTTCGACTGGGCCAACGACCGCCCGCTGCGCATCCCCTACAACGAGTCGGTCATCTACGAGGCCCACGTCAAGGGCATGACGATGACCCACCCGGACATCCCCGACGACGTGCGCGGCACCTACTCCGGCCTCGCCCACCCGGCGATGATCGCCCACCTCAAGAACCTCGGGGTCACCGCGATCGAACTGATGCCGGTGCACCAGTTCGTCAACGACTCGACGCTGGTGGACAAGGGCCTGTCGAACTACTGGGGCTACAACACGATCGGCTTCTTCGCCCCGCACAACGGCTACGCCAGCTTCGGCACGCGCGGCGAGCAGGTCTACGAGTTCAAGACGATGGTGCGCACGCTGCACCGCGCCGGCATCGAGGTGATCCTCGACGTCGTCTACAACCACACGGCCGAGGGCAACCACCTGGGCCCGACGCTGTCCTTCCGCGGCGCGGACAACCGGGCCTACTACCGGCTCGTCGACGGCGACGAGAAGCACTACTACGACACCACCGGCACCGGGAACAGCCTCAACGTCCGCCACCACGAGTCGCTGCGGCTGATCATGGACTCGCTGCGGTACTGGGTCACCGAGATGCACGTCGACGGCTTCCGCTTCGACCTCGCCTCCTCCCTCGCCCGCCAGTTCCACGAGGTCGACCGGCTCGCGGCGTTCTTCGAGCTGGTCAACCAGGACCCGGTGGTCAGCCAGGTCAAGCTCATCGCCGAGCCGTGGGACGTCGGCGACGGCGGCTACCAGGTCGGCGGGTTCCCCCCGCTGTGGACGGAGTGGAACGGCAAGTACCGCGACACCGTGCGCGACTTCTGGCGCGGCGAGCCGTCGAGCCTCGGCGAGTTCGCGGCCCGCTTCACCGGCAGCTCGGACCTCTACGAGGCGGACAACCGCCGCCCCATCGCCTCGATCAACTTCGTCACCGCGCACGACGGCTTCACGCTGCAGGACCTCGTCTCCTACAACGAGAAGCACAACGAGGCCAACGGCGAGGACAACCGCGACGGCGAGAGCCACAACCGGTCCTGGAACTGCGGCGCCGAGGGCCCCACCGACGACGTCGACGTCTACGCGCTCCGCGAGCGGCAGAAGCGCAACATCATGACGACCCTGCTGCTCTCCCAGGGCGTCCCGATGATCGCCCACGGCGACGAGCTGGGCCGCACCCAGCAGGGCAACAACAACGTCTACTGCCAGGACAACGAGCTGAGCTGGGTGGACTGGGCGCGGGCGCGCGAGCAGGACGTCCTCACCGGGTTCACCGCCCGCCTGACCCGGCTGCGCGCGGAGCACCCGATCTTCCGCAGGCAGCGGTTCTTCCAGGGCCGCCCGATCCGCGGGACGAACATGGAGGACATCGGCTGGCTGCGGCCCGACGGGCAGCCGATGACCGACGACGACTGGGACGGCGGCACCCAGACGCTGATGATCTACCTCAACGGGCGCGGCATCCCCGACCGCGACGAGCTCGGCCGCCAGGTCGTCGACGACTCGTTCCTGCTGCTGTTCAACGCCCACCACGAGGACCTCGAGTTCACGCTGCCCGACGAGTCCTACGGCAACGGCTGGGAGACCGCCCTGGACACCGCCGACCCGCTGCTGGCCGACGACCGGCGCCGGTTCCCCGCCGCGGGCAGCACCGTCGAGGTCCCGCAACGCTCGGTGCTCGTCCTGCAGCGCAGCTTCTGACCGCGACCGGGCCCGCCTGACGTTCGCCTTGCGATCGGTCCGGCCGAGCCCGGCGGTGCGGCGCCGGGTGCCCGTCCTCGGGGAGGATCGGGGCATCCGGCACCAGCCCGACCGGGAGGAGCACGATGCCCGTCCGACCGCCGCACACCCCCGACCGGAACGCCGTGGCCGCGCGGCTCGCCGAGGAGTACGCGGGGCTGGTGCCGCCCGACGTCGTCCACCGCGAGGTGGCGGCCGCGGAGCGGGAGCTGCGGGGCCAGGTGCCGCCCGGGGCGCTGGAGGAGATGCTGCACCGCCTGGCGGCCTACCGGCTGCGCGGCTGGGCGGTGGTGCGGCGCTGAACGCCGAGCCGCCCACCCGGGTCCTGCTGGTCGAGGACGACGCGCGCATCCGGCAGGCGCTGGGCCTCGCGCTGGCCGACGAGGGGTGCCTGGTCGTCGAGGCGCCCGACGGCGAGACGGCGCTGGACCTGCTCGCCGACGGGCCGGTCGACGTCGTGCTGCTCGACCTCATGCTGCCGGGCATCGACGGGCTGGAGGTCTGCCGCACGCTGCGCGCCGCGGGCGACCTGCCGATCATCATCGTCTCGGCGCGCACGGACCACCGCGACGTCATCGCCGGCCTCGAGGCGGGCGCGGACGACTACGTCACCAAACCGCTGGTGGCCGCCGTGCTGGCAGCCCGGATCCGGGCCCTGCTGCGGCGCCGCCAGCCCGCCTCGCCGGGCGTGCTGCGCGTCGGGTCGCTGGAGGTCGACCGCGACGCCCACGCCGTGACCCGCGACGGCACGCCGGTCCACCTCACGCGCACCGAGTTCGGGCTGCTGCTCGAGCTGGCCGCGGCGGGCGGGCGGGTCGTCACCCGCGAGGAGCTGCTGCGGCGGGTCTGGGGCTACGACTACTTCGGCGACACCCGGCTGCTCGACGTCCACATCCGGCGGCTGCGGCGCAAGGTCGAACGCGATCCCGACGACCCGCGGTGTGTACTGACGGTGCGCGGTCGTGGTTACCGGGTCGGCGAGGACGCCTGACCGGTGCCGCACGTGACCGGGGACCGCACGGGAGGGGAACGGGTGCGCCGGGTCGGGCTGTCGCTGCGCTGGCGCGTCGCCGTCGCGTTCGGGCTGGTCGCGCTCGTGCTGACCGGCGCGCTCGCCGTCGTCACCTGGAACCTGGCCAGCGGGTACATGCTGCGTCAGCGCGAGGACGGCGCCGTCCTGCAGACGGCGGTGAACGTGCGGTTGGTCGAGGGGGTGCTCCGGTCGGGGTCGCCGGGGCTGCGCGACCTCATCGCCGGGATCACCACCGACTCCGACTCCACGGTGCTGCTCGAGCGCGAGGACGGCTGGCTGACCGGCGGGCGCCAGGTCGGCCCGGACGACCTGCCGAGCCCGCTGCTCGACCTCGCCCGCGACGGCGTGCCGGCCCGGCAGCGCCTGGTCGTGGAGGGCCTGCCGGTGATCGCCGTGACCCTGCCCGTGCCCGGTGACGGCTCGGCCTACGTGGAGCTGCACCCGCTCCCCCAGCTGGACCGGACCTTCCGGTTCCTCAGCTCCGTCCTCATCGCCGGCGTCGCGACGAGCGTGCTGCTCGGCGTCGCCCTCGGGTCGTGGGCGAGCCGCCGCGCGCTGCGCCCGCTGACCGAGCTGACCGACGCCGCGTCCCGCGTGGCGCGCGGGGACCTCGGCGCCCGCCTCCCCGACCGCGACGACCCCGACCTCGCCCCGCTGGCCGCCTCGTTCAACCGCACGGCCGAGGCGCTGGAGAGCCGGGTGCGGCGCGACACCCGGTTCGCCGGGGACGTCAGCCACGAGCTGCGCTCCCCGCTGACGACGATGGCGAACGCGGCCGCGGTGCTGGAGAACCGCCGCGACGAGCTGTCCGGCACCGCCCGGCGGGCGCTGGACCTGCTCACCGGCGAGGTGGAGCGCTTCCAGCGGATGGTGGTGGACCTGCTGGAGATCTCCCGGGACGACCCGGGCCGCGCCGCGCCGGACGGTGACGACGCGGAGGTGCTCGACCTGGCCGAGCTCGTCACCGCGGTGACCGCGCTGCGCGCCGGTCCCGCCCCGGCGGTCGAGGCCGCGGGGCCGGTGCCGGTGCGCGGTGACCGCAGGCGGCTCGACCGGGTCGTCGTCAACCTGCTGGAGAACGCGGACCGGTACGGGGGCGGCCCGGTCCGGGTGGCCGTCACGCGGTCGGGCGGACGGGCCCGGATCGAGGTCGACGACGCCGGCCCCGGGGTGCCGGAGGAGCTGCGCGAGCAGGTCTTCGAGCGGTTCACCCGCGGCAGCCGCGCCGGGCGCCGGGGCGACGACACCGGTTCCGGCCTGGGCCTCGCGCTGGTGGCCCTGCACGTGGACCGGCACGGCGGGAGCGTGCACGTGGAGGACCGCCCCGGCGGTGGCGCCCGGTTCGTCGTCGACCTGCCCGAGGCCCGGCCGTGACCGGCCGGCGGCAGGGCCCGGGACGCGTCGGCCGCGGGCGGACGGTGTCCGGGCGGGCCCCGGGACGGACAGCATCCGGGCGGACGGACCACGGGCGAGCGGCCCCCGGGCGGGCGGCGCGGCGCGCGGCCGGGCTCCTCGTCGCCGTCACGGCGGCCGCGGTGGTCGTCGCCGGGTGCGGGGTGCGGCCGCAGACCGCGCCCGTGCCCCTCACCGGGGCACCGCTGCCCCCGGCCGCGGTGCCCAGCGTCGTCCAGCAACCGGACCCGAGCGGCGCCCCGACCGTCCCCACGATCCCTTCTCCGGTCCCGTCCGCGACAGCGACCCCGACGGTGACACCGACCGCGACCCCGGCCACGACCCGGTCCGCGTCCCCGGCCCCACCGCCCGTCCCGGCCGGGAACTGACGGGGGGGACGACCGGGGCGGGGACGGCCGGGGCAGGGGACGACCGGGGCGGGGAAAGACCGGGGCGGGCCCGCCGACGGAGCGGCCGCCGGCGACGGGTGGGTGGGTCGCGCCGCCGCGCGCTCGTCCTGTCGACGCGCGCTCGGCGGTCTCCCACGCGCGCCGGCGTCGCACGCGGGACTGGCCGGCGCGCGAAGGTCGACGTCGGCGCGGCGATCGGCCGGCGGTCCGGGGACCGACCCGCCTCCGGAGGACCCGCGTGTCCCGCGCGACGACCGCGGGTACCCCTGGCCATGGACGCAGCCGCGGGCCCCGATCCGCAGGACGCCGTGCTCGTACCGGCCCTGGTCGGCCTGGAGATCGGCGAGGCGCACGCGCTCGCGCTGTCCGCGCGGGTGGTGGTGGTCTCCGCCGACCCCGTCGACCCGCTGCCGGCCACCGGCGTAGTCACCGCGCAGCAGCCGCTGGCCGGCATCGCCGTGCCGGCCGCGACCGCCGTCGAGGTGCTGGTCGAGTCCGGTGGTGGGGGCGGCGGGGGGTCCGTCGGCGCTCCCGTGCCGCCGTCCCCGCTGGACCCGGCCGGTACGGCCTGACGCGGGGGCCGGCGCGGGCGGTCGGGACGGACCTCGGCACCGGGGCCGCCGTGAGGACGGCGGCCGGAGCGCCGGACGACCCGCCCGGGGACGCGGGCGGAGGGGCAGGGGACGGGTGTCGCACGGTGGCCACCGGCCGGCTCCCGCTCCCCAGCGGTGATCCCGCGGGGCCGGGGTGCTGCGACCGGCCGGTGAAGGCGGGCTCCCCAGCCGCGCCACCGTCGGCGTCCGCGCTCCCGGGCCCCGGGCGCGTCCCGGTGGCCACCGTGCTCCCCCTGTGTAGCGCAGCGCAGGCCCCCGTGACGAGGGCGGCGCCGGATCGTCAGCCGTTCGTCAGCCGTTCGTCGGAGCCGGGACTCCTCAGAACGGCACCGAGGCCGCGTGCGCGGCGCGCACCGCGGCGGCGAACCGCGCCGCGAGGCGTCGCCACCGGCCGGGGGTGGGCGTGTCGGCGGCGCCGGGGGGACGGGGGCCGCGGCGGGCAGGGCGGGGGCGGGTCACGGGTCGCTCCGGGGCGGGACGGGGTCGGCGGGCGCAGTGCGCGCGACCCGGGCCGGGATCCGGTCAGGCGCGCGCGGGAGCCGGACGACACCGACGGTCGTCGACCGAGAGCTGGTCCGTCGCGAGCAGGCACACGCAGAACGTGCGCGACGGGGCCAGGGCGGTCACGGGCCCAGTCTGACCCCCGGCGCCGACGCGGCGCAACCGGCCCGGGGCCGCCGGCCCGCGGCGAAGTACGTCAGCGGGCCGACGATGGTGACGAGCGAGACCAGCACCCACACCCGGCGCGGCCCGTTCACCTCCTCGGCCGACCGGCACCGCAGGTCGCGCAGCGCCGCGACGAGCAGCGCGACCTGCACCGCGGCCCCGATCGCCGTGGCCGCGCGGGCGCGCGGGCCGAGGTCCTGCCACCGGCGGCGGCCGGTCCCGTTCCCGTCCATGTCGGTCTCCCGCCCGGCCCGGCGCCGACCGTGGACGGCCCGCCGGTTCAGGCCCCGCCGTCGCGCCGCGCACGGCGGGCGGCCTCGTCCACCGTCGCGGTGACGGCGGTGGCCAGGCCCTGCGCGGTGCGGCGCAGCCCGGCCCCGACCTCCGGGGTGCGCAGGTGCTCCCCCAGTGCCGTCGCGGCCGCGTCGGCCGTGTCCAGCGGGGAGCCGGCCGTGCGGGGGACCCCGCCGACGGCCGCCCGCACCCCGCCCGCGAGCGTGCGGACCTCGCCGCCCACGGCCCGCCAGGCCGCGCCCGGCGCGGGGACGGCGGGGCGCGGGGCCGGGGTCCGGGCGGTCGCCGGGATCTCGGCAGGCGGCGCGGCGCCCTCCGCGGGCGGCGGCAGCAGGACCCACGCCAGCAGGTAGGCCAGCACCCCGAACCCGCCGGTGACCAGCGCGATCAGGACCACGGCGAGCCGCACCGGCAGCGCGTCGACCCCCAGGTGCTCGGCCACGCCCGCGCACACCCCGCCCAGCACCCGCTCGCGGCTCCGCCGCACCCGTCGCTCCGCCATGCTCCCGACGGTCCCGCGGCCGGGCCGGCGCGACCAGGGGCGAAGGTCCCCTACCCCGCCAGCCCCAGCACCACGACGGCGACGGCCACGGCCAGCCCCACCCCCGCGGCGACGATCACGGCGAGGCGGGGCGGCAGCTCCGCCGGGCGCCGCACCGGGCGGACGGTGCCGCGCCGGGCCGCCCACAGCGCGCCGACGACCAGCAGCGTCCCCGCCGCGAGCAGCACCAGCGGCACGGACAGCGCGTCCGGGAACCAGCGCGACAGCACCGTCGGGACGGTGACGAGCACGGCCGCCGCGCCGAGCACGAGCAGCAGCAGGTCGCGCAGGACGACCCCGCCCGCCACGAGGGCGAGGGCGGTCAGCACGGCCAGCACGGCGCCCCCGTCGGTGTCGACTGTCAGCTGGGCGCCGACGACGGCGGTGGTCCCGCCCAGCACCGTCGCCGCAGGCCGGGCCGTGATCACCCCGCCGCGGCCCAGCAGCAGCCAGACCAGGCCCGTGCCCCACACCGCGAGCCCGGTCACGGTGTCCGCGCCGGCGGGCAGGTGCGCGGCGGCGGCCCCGGCCCCGACGGCCAGCGGGAGCACCACGGCCGCCTGCTGCACGACCGTGCGGTGCGCCGCCCACAGCCCGCCCGCCGACGCGGCCGCGACGGCGGAGGTGAGCAGGGCGACGCCGTCCCCGTCGAGGTCGAGCAGGTCCTCGCCGACCAGCGCCGTCGCGAAGGCCAGGGTGGCCACCCCGATCAGCCAGCACACCGCGCGCAGCCGCCGGCCGGCCGCGGCGCCCACCGGGGCCGCCGCGCCCGCGCCCAGGAGCACAGCGGTGGCCCCGAGCGCGACGGCGAGCCGCCCGCCGGTGCCGAGCTCGTCCCACAGCCGCCCGGTCAGCGTCACCGCGGCGACGAGCACCAGCACGCCGCCGACGTACCCGAGCGCCTCGGCCACGAGGGACACCGCCCGGGGCGGCTCCGGCGCGGGGGCCGGGCGTTCCGCCGCGCGGATGCGGTCGGCCTGGTCGGCGCGGATCAGGCCCGCGGCGACCCAGCGCTCGAGCCGCTCGTCCAGGTCGGAGGGCGCGGGGGGCGGCGGCGCCGGGTGGGAGGGCACGCGCGGGATCCTGCACCGTCGCGGCCCCGCGGGTCACCCCAGGCCCAGCATCCGCACCGCGTTGTCCTTGAGGATCAGCGGCCGCACCTCGTCCTTGACGTCCAGCCGGTCGAAGTCGGCGCGCCAGCGGTCCGGCGTGATGACCGGGAAGTCCGACCCGAACAGCACCTTGCGCTTCAGCAGGCCGTTCGCGGCGCGGACGAGCTGGGGCGGGAAGTAGCGCGGCGACCAGCCCGACAGGTCGATGTAGACGTTCGCCTTGTGCGTCGCCATCGAGATCGCGGCGTCCTGCCACGGCACCGACGGGTGCGCGAGCACGACGGTGAGCCGCGGGAAGTCGGCGGCGACGTCGTCGATGAGCATGGGGTCGGAGAAGCGCAGCTTGATCCCGCGGCCGCCGGGCAGCCCGGCGCCGATGCCGGTCTGGCCGGTGTGGAACAGCGCGGGCACGCCGGCCTCGGCGACGGCCTCGTACACCGGGTAGAACGCCGGGTCGTTCGGCGCGAACGCCTGCAGGCTGGGGTGGAACTTGAAGCCCCGCGCGCCGCGGGCGGCCAGCGCGCGGACCCGGTCCGGCGCCGCCGCGTCGTGCGGGTCCACCGACCCGAACGGGACGAGCACGTCGGCGTGCGCCGCGGCGGCGTCGAGGATCTCCTCGCTGGACAGGGCGGGGTGCCCGGTCGCGGTCGTCGCGTCCACGGTGAAGACGACGGCCGCGGTGCGCCGCTCCCGGTAGTACGCCGCGATCGACTCGACCGTGGGCGTGCGGTCCTGGTCGGCCTTGAAGTAGGCGGCCGAGGCGTCCATCAGCTCCTGGTCGAGGGACAGGCAGCCGTGGGCGTCCTGCTCGACGTGCACGTGCACGTCGATGGCGTCCAGCGCGTCGAGGTCGAGCGTCATCCGAGGCCCCCTTCGGCCTTGAGGTCCAGCAGCGCGCGCAGCGCGGTGTCGCGGCGGGTGGCCAGCTCGGCGGGGTCGGCCCCGCCCAGCTCCGCGTCCACACCGGCGACGATCGCGTCGACCAGCGCGGGGGTGAGCGTGACCTGCCCGAGGTCGCGCCACCACGCCTCGGTGGGCGGGCCGAGGTGCTCCAGCACGTGGGCGATGCCGCCCGCCCCGCCGGAGAGGTGCTGGGTGGCGAACGGCCCGAGCAGCGCCCAGCGCAGGCCGGGACCGTTGCTGATCGCGGTGTCGATGTCGGCGACGCTCACGACGCCGCGCTCGACCAGCGAGTACGCCTCCTGCCACAGCGCCGCCTGCAACCGGTTGACGACGTGGCCGGGCAGCTCGCGGCGCAGCCGCACCGGCTTCTTGCCCACGCCCGTGTAGAACGCGACGGCCGCGTCGACGGCGGCCTCCGCCGTGCGCTCCCCCGGCACCACCTCGACCAGCGGGACGACGTGCGGCGGCTGGAACGGGTGCCCCACGAGCACCCGCTCGGGGTGGTGCGCCGCGCCGCGGGCGATCGCGCTGGGCAGCAGGCCCGACGAGCTGCTGGCGATCACGACGTCGGGCCGGGCGGCGGCGTCGGCGGCGGCGATCACCGCGAGCTTGACGTCCTCGCGCTCCGGGCCGTTCTCCTGCACGAAGTCCGCGGCCGCGGCGGCGGCGCCGACGTCGTCGGTGAAGCGCAGCCGCTCGGCGGGGGCACCGATCGCGGCCACGCCGGCACGCAGCCGGTCCTCCGCGCCCGCGGCCGGGTCCGTCGCGACCACGGACAGGCCGTGGCGCAGGAAGTGCGCGGCCCAGCTCGTCCCGATCACGCCGGTGCCGAGGACGGCGACGGTCGTCATCGGGCGATCGCCTCGAACGCGTCGAGCGCGGTCGGCACGGCGAGCACGTCGCGGCTGGCCACGTCCTCCACCGCGGCCCCGCGCAGGATCTTCTTCACCGGCAGCTCCAGCTTCTTGCCGGTGCGGTTGCGCGGGATCGCCGGCACCGCCGCGATCCGGTCGGGCACGTGCCGCGGCGACAGGGCCGCGCGCAGCTCGCCGGCCACCCGGGCACGCAGCGCGTCGTCCAGCTCGACCCCCTCGGTGAGCTGCAGGAACAGCAGCAGCTCGCCGTTGCCGCCCGCCGCGTCCTCCAGGTGCACGACGAGGCTGTCCTGCACCTCGGGCAGCTCCTCGACCACCGCGTAGAACTCCGCGGTGCCCAGCCGGACCCCGCCGCGGTTGAGCGTCGCGTCGCTGCGCCCGGCGATGACGCAGCTGCCGGTGGGCAGGAACCGCGCCCAGTCGCCGTGGCGCCACACGCCGGGCCAGGTGTCGAAGTAGGTGTCCCGGTAGCGCTCGCCGTCGGGGTCGCCCCAGAAGCACACCGGCATGCTCGGCATCGGCTCGGTGATCACCAGCTCACCCAGCTCGCCGACGACCGGGCGTCCCTCGGCGTCGAACGCCGCGACGGCCACGCCGAGCGTCGGGCCGGAGATCTCCCCGAGCCACACCGGCTGCCAGGGGCCGCCCTGGACCATGCCCGTGCAGACGTCGGTGCCGCCGCTGCCGTTGTTGAGCAGCACCCCGGGGCCGAACTGCTCGGTGACCCAGCGGTAGCCCTCGGGCGGCAGCGGGCTGCCCGCCACCCCGATCTGGCGCAGCCGGGGGAACTCCAGCTCCCGCCCCGGCGCCAGGCCCGCGGCGCGGCACGCCATCAGCCAGCCCGGCGACGCGCCCGTCACCGTGGCCCCGGTCCGCGCGGCCAGGCGCCACTGCCACCCGGGGTCGGGGTGCACCGGGTTCCCGTCGATGAGCACCACCGACGCGCCCACGACCAGGCCGGACACCAGCGCGTTCCACATCATCCACGCGGTGGTGGTGAACCACTGGAGCCGGTCGCCGGGGCCGAGGTCCCAGGACAGCGCGTGGTTCTTGGTGTGCTCGACGGTGATGCCACCGTGGCCGTGCACGATCGCCTTGGGCCGGCCCGTGGTGCCGGAGGAGAACAGGACGTAGAGCGGGTGGTCGAACGGCACCGGGTCGAACGCGAGCGGCCCCGGCTCGGCCAGCAGGTCCTCCCAGGTGACGGCGTCGGGGAGCGGGCCCCCGCCGTAGGCGACGTCCACGACGTGGCGCAGCGTCGGCAGCCCGGCGCGCAGCGCGGCGACCTCGGCGCGGCGGTCGACGGGCTTGTCGCCGTAGGTGTAGCCGCCGACGGCGAGCAGCACCGTGGGCTCCACCTGCGCGAACCGGTCGATCACGCTGCGGGCGCCGAACTCGGGCGCGCAGCTCGCCCACACCGCGCCCAGGCTCGCGGCGGCCAGGAAGGCGACCAGGGTCTCCGGGATGTTCGGCAGGTAGGCCACGACCCGGTCGCCGCGCCCCACCCCGAGCCGGACGAGCCCGGCGCGGGCGCGCGCCACGGCCTCGCGCAGCTGCGCCCAGGTGAGCTCGACCTCCGCGCGGGTCTGCGAGTGCGCCACGACCGCGACGTCGTCGTCGGCGACGCCGGTGCCGCGCAGGGCGTGGAAGGCGTAGTTGAGCTCCGCGCCGGGGAACCACTGCGCGCCCGGCATCTCCCGGCGGCCCAGCACGGCCGTCGGCGGCGTGGTGAAGGCGATGTCGAAGTGCTCGACGAGCGCGGACCAGAAGCCCTCCAGGTCGGTGACCGACCAGTGGTGCAGGGCGGCGTAGTCGGCGAAGGCCGTCCCGCGGGTTCGCTCGACGTGCGCGACGAACGCGCCGATGCGGCCGGCGTCCCGCGGGTCGGCGGGCGGGGTGCGGAGCAGTTCGGGCGCGGTCACCGGTCCACCTTCGGCCCGCGCCCGGAGAGGAACGCCTCCATCCGCTCCCTGGCCTCGCCGCTGCTGGAGGCGACCGCGGCCATCAGCGCCTCGGTGAGGTAGCCCTGGTCGGGGCTGCTCTCGGCGATCCGCGGCAGCGCCTGCAGCACCGCGAACGTGGTGATCGGGGCCGCGGTCGCGATCCGCTTCGCCAGCTCCATGGCCCGGGCCGGCCCCTCGCCGGGCGCGGCCCGGTAGTGCGACAGCCCCAGGGCGTGGCCCTCGTCGGCGTCGAGCACGCGGCCGGTGAGCATGAGGTCGGCCATCCGGTGCACGCCGATCAGCCGGGGCACCCGCACCGACGCCCCGCCGCCGACGAACAGGCCGCGCTGCCCCTCGGGCAGCGCGTAGAACGCGGTGTCCTCGGCGACCCGGATGTGCGCGGCGCAGGCCAGTTCCAGCCCGCCGCCGACGACGGCCCCCTTGAGCACGGCGACGACCGGCACCCGGCCGCGCTCCATGCGCTCGAAGGCCCGGTGCCACATCCGGGAGTGCTCCATCCCGGCGAACGGGTCGCCGGTCGCGGCCAGCTCCGCCATGTCCAGGCCCGCGGAGAAGTGCTCGCCCGCGGCGTCGAGGACGACCGCGCGGACCCCGGGCGGGGGGTCGGTGAAGTAGGCCTTCAGGCCCAGCACCGTGGCGTCGTCGAGGGCGTTGCGCTTGGCGGCGCGGTGCAGCCGGAGCACGGCGATCTCGCCGTGCTCCTCCACCTGCAGCGTCGCGGGGAGGTCCATGCCGCCGAAATTAACAGGAAACCTGGCATTGTGGGAAGCTGGTGCGATGGAGCCCTCGCTGCTGTACGCGGTGAAGCAGGTGGAGCTGGCGGTCCGCGCCCGGCTCGACGAGCTGCTGCGCCCGCACGGCCTGACGACGGCGACCTACACCGCGCTCACGGTGCTGGAGCGCCGCGACGGCCTGTCCACCGCCGAGCTCGCCCGCAACTCCTTCGTCACGCCGCAGGCCATGGCCGACATCGTCGCGGCGCTGGAGGGGCGCGGGCTGATCCACCGCTCCCCCGACCCCGGCCACGGCCGCCGCCTGCGCACCTGCCTGACCGCGGCCGGCAGGCGGCAGCTCGCCGCGGTGGCGGGCGAGGTCGGCGCGCTGGAGGAGCGGATGGTGGCCGACCTGTCCGCGGAGCAGCGCGCGGCCCTGCGCGCCGCCCTGAACAGCTGCCGGGCCGCCCTCACGTGACCGGCGGCGGCGTCCCCGCACAGGTCCGGCGGTCCTCGCAGGGGACCGGACGTGTGCGAGGACGACCTGCCCTCTGCGAGGACCCTCAGCCGTAGAGGGGGGCCACCCAGGTGTGGTCGTCGGGGGCCCGGGCGCGCAGCGCCGCGTCCCGGGCCGCCGCGGCGGGGCCGTCGAGGTGCCAGAGCTCTCCCCAGCGCCGGGCCGTGGTCTGCACGAACGCCGCCCGGGGCGCGCGCCGGGCCTGGTAGGCCCGCAGCGCGGCGTCCGGCGGCTCCTCGGCCAGCGCGGCGGCGACGGCGTCGGCGTCCTCGATCGCCTGGCAGGCGCCCTGGGCGAGGTACTGCAGCATGGGGTGCGCCGCGTCGCCGAGGAGCGCCACCCGGCCCCCGACCCACGTGTCGACCGGCTCCCGGTCCGCCATCGGCCAGCGCAGGTCGCGGCGCACCGCGGCGACGGCGCCGAGCACGTGGTCGCAGCTGCCGGCGAACGCGGCGTCGAGCTCGTCGGGGCCGCCCCAGTCCGGCTCGCCCCGCGCGAACGCCGGGCTGCGGAAGACCGCGACCTGGTTGTACAGCTCCCCCGCGCGCAGCGGGTACTGCACGAAGTGCCGCCCCGGGCCGACGAACACCACGACGTCGGCCAGGTCGGAGCGGTGCGCCACGGCGTCGAGCGGGACCGCGCCGCGGTAGGCGACGTAGCCGGAGGCGACCGGCTCGTCGGCGCACAGCAGCGGCCGGACCCGGGAGTGCAGGCCGTCGGCGGCCAGCAGGACCCCGCCGGCGAACTCCCGGCCGTCGGCGGTGCGGGCGCTCACGCCCGCGCCGGTGTCGACGACGGACTCCACGCGGGCGTCGGTCTCCAGCGCCACGCCCGCCGCGCGTGCGGCGTCGAGCAGCGCGTCGAGCAGGTCGGAGCGGTGCAGCACGACGTAGGGGCCGCCGTAGCGGGCGGTGAGGTCGTCGAGCGGCAGGTGGGTCAGCTCGGCGCCGGTGACGGCGTCGGAGAGCACGAGGCGCCGCGGCCGGACGCCGACGTCGCGGAGCCGGTCGAGCAGGCCGAGGCGGTGCAGGACGCGGGTGGCGTTGGGCGCGAGCTGGATCCCCGCCCCGACCTCGCCGTACGCCCGGGCCTGCTCCAGCACCCGGACGGCGAGCCCGCGCCGGGCGCAGCACACGGCCGCGGCGAGGCCGCCGATGCCGCCCCCGACGACGACGACGTCGGTCACGCGTCCCCGGTCTCCCCGTCCCCCGTCTGCGTGCGGGCCAGGCCCAGCGCCTCCAGGACGGGCTCGTCGGAGAAGCGGAAGGCGTCCAGCCCCGCGTCGCTGGCGATCCGCACCGGCGCCCACGACGGCACGGCGAACAGGTCCCCGGTGCCGACCTCCCAGGTCTCCTCCCCGACGGCGACGGTGCCCGAGCCCGAGAACACCTGCCAGACCGCCGACCCCGCGACGCGCCGGGTGCGCGTCGCGGCGCCGGGGGCGAGGCGGTGCATCTCGCAGCGCATCGTCGACAGGCAGTCCCCCGCCGTCGCCGGGTTGGTGAACCGGACCGCCGCGTGCCCGGGGCCCACCACGCCCGGGTGGCCCTCGACCGCCAGCTCCAGCTGGGCGGCCAGGGCGGCATCGGTGTGCTCCCACCGGTAGGCCATCAGCGGCGAGGCCCGCGGCACGGGCGCGCCGACCGGCGTCAGCCCGGGGTGGCCCCACAGCCGCTCGTTGCGCGAGGCCGCCGGGGTGTCCCGGGTCGCGAGCTCGTCCGGGCCGAACTCGAAGAACCCGGCGTCGATCTGGCGGACCAGCGGGATGTCGAGCCCGTCGATCCAGGCCATCGGGTGGTCGGTGGTGTTGTGGTGCTCGTGGAAGTGCATGCCCGGGGTGAGCAGCAGGTCCCCGCGCCGCATCGCTATCGCGTCGACCCCCCCGCCCGGGCCCTCCACGTTCGTCCACACGCCCTCGCCCTCCACCACGAACCGGAACGCGGTCTGGGTGTGCCGGTGGGCGGGCGCCTCCTCGCGTGGGCCGAGGTACTGGATCGCCGACCACAGCGTCGGCGTCGCGTACGCCGTGCCGGGCAGGCCGGGGTTGGCCAGCGCGATCGCCCGCCGCTCCCCGCCCCGGCCGACCGGCACGAGCTCCCCGGCCCGGCGCGCCAGCGGCAGCAGCGTCGACCAGCGCCACAGGAACGGCACCGCGGCCGGGCTCGGGGTGACCGGCATGAGGCCGCCGATCTGGGTCCACAACGGCGTCATGTGGGCGGCGGCGAAGTCGGCGTACAGGTCGTCGAGGGCGGCGAGCTCCTCGGCGGTCGGCTCGGCGAGGGCGGTCATCGGCCGACCGTACGGCGGCGCGGGCGGTCCCGGCACGCGACCGGACCTACGATTCCGCTGTGCAGAACAGCGGGGGGCAGAACGGGCACGGCGACCGCCCCGCCTACGCGCTCGCCTCGGTGGACCACGCGCTGCTCCTGCTGCTGGCCCTGCGCCGCGACGGCGCCGTGCGGGTGAGCGACGCGGCGCGCGAGCTGGGCGTCGCCCGCTCGACGGCGCACCGGCTGCTGCGGATGCTGGTCTTCCGCGGGTTCGCCGCGCAGCGCCCGGACCGCGCCTACGGGCCCGGGCCCGCGCTCCTCGGGGCGGCCCCCGACCCGGACCGACTGCTGCTGCGCACCCGGCTGCGGCCCGCGCTGGAGGAGGTGCACCGGGCGCTGGACGAGACCGTGCACCTGATGGTGCGGGAGGGGACCGAGGTGCTGTTCGTCGACTCGGTGGAGGCGCGCCGACCGCTGCGGGTGGGCTCGCGCGCCGGGGTGCGGCTGCCCGCGGAGGCCACCTCGGGCGGCCGGGCGCTGCTGGCGGCGCTGCCCGTGGCCACGGTGCGCGCGCTCTACGGCGACCGGCCCGACGTCGACCTGCCCCGGCTGGAGCGGCTGCTCGCCCGCACCCGGCGCCGGGGCTACGGCCTCAACGTCGACGAGACCGAGGCCGGCATCTCCGCCGTCGGGGTCTGCGTGCCCGGCGGGCCGGGGGGCCCGGTCGCGGCGATCACCCACTCCGCGCCGACGATGCGGTTCCGCCGGGCCGCCGCCCCGGCCGTCGCCGAGGTGCTGGCGCGCGCGGCCGGGCGGATCGGGCCGGGCTGACCCCGCTCACTCCCGCAGGTCGTTCACCGGCAGCGGCCCGAGCACGGCGAACGCGTCCAGGTAGGGCTCGATGTCCCCGCGCTCGGTCCAGCCGCGCAGCTGCGCGGCCGACCGCCGGGTCACCAGCGCCCGCGCCAGGTCGAAGTCCGGCGCCCGGACGACGACGGCCGCCGCGCCCGGTTCCCGGGTGGAGGCCCACGACCAGGTCTCCCCCACCAGCGCGATCGGCGGGCGGTCGCCGAGCCGGGCGGCGAACCGGCCGGTGAACCGGTCGCGCACCGCCGCCACTCCGGCGCTGTCCTGCCCGCCGGGCACGCCGAGCGCGCCTCGCAGGTCCTGCTCGTGGATCACCACGTCCCCGAGCGGGCGGGTGTTGTAGCGGCGCATCCAGTCGCGCAGCGGGCCGGTGAGCTCGCGCCACTCCGCCACCAGCGCGGCGACGTCGCGGTCGCGGCGGGACTCGACCTGCCGGCCCGTCCACCGCTCGTTGTGGTCGTCGGGCTCGTCGCCCGCCACGACGTCGGCCCCCAGGCCGACCATGTGCGCGAGCAGGTCCCGCACGGTCCAGTCCGGGCAGGCCGGCACGCGGACCGCGGCCTGCTCCGCGGTCAGGGGCTCCACCAGGTCGATGACGCGCCGCTGGGTGCGCGTCCACTCCTCGATCTCGTCCACGGCGCCCACCTCACCACCTCAGCGGGCCAGGCCCAACTGGTAGTTCTCCCGCGCCGACAGATCCGCCGTCAGGGTGTACCGGTCACCGCGCACGAGCGTGTGCCGCCACTCGACCGCCTCCTCGCCGACCCGCCCGAGGCGCTCCACCGAGAACGCCGCCACCCCCGCCTCGACGGCGAGCAGCGCGCGCTCGGCGGGCGTGGGCACGACGGCCCGGATGTCCTCGCGCCCGCCGGAGAGCCGGATGCCGCAGGTCTGCTCCAGCTCGGCGTAGAGGCCGGTGTGGGTGAGGTCGACGTCGAGCAGCGGGCGCGCGATCCGCTCGGGCAGCCACACCCGGTCGACGGCCAGCGGCGCGGTGCCCGCCATGCGCAGCCGCTCCAGGAACACCAGCGGCGTGGACTCCTCCAGCCCCAGGCGGGCGGCGACGACGCCGTCGGCGCGCACCTCGAGGGTGCGCACGACGCTGCGCTGCGAGAGCCCGGCGGCCTCGACGGCGGAGAACAGGCTGTAGAGGGCGCCGACCGGCTGGCGGATCTGCACCGGCTCGGCCAGCCGGGGCGTGCGGCCGCGACCGGCGACGACCGTGCCCTCGTCGCGCAGCCGGCGCAGGGCCTCGCGCACGGTGTGCCTGCTGACCCCGTACTCGGCGACCAGCGCGAGCTCGCCGGGGAACACGCCGGTGAACTCCCCCGCCCCGAGGCGGCGGCGCAGGTCGCCCAGCAGCTGGGACCACAGCGGTTCCGGGCGCGTGCGGTCCAGCACGCGCGCACCCGACCGGGACCGGCTCACGACACCATCAGATCACGTGACGGTCCCGGTCAGCGGGCGTAGGGGGCGATCGGCGGCTCGGCGGGCACCGGCCGGGCCGTCGCGATCCCGTTCCCGACGGCCGCGACGAAGCCGGCGTAGTCCGTCGGGAAGGTCACCGGGTCGACCCCGGGCATGACCCCGGCCAGGCAGGCGCCCCGGTCGATCCGGTCGCGGTCGGCAGGCCCGTCGGCGTCCAGCGCGTCGAGGACGATCGCGTGGCCGACCGGGTCGTAGGTGCCCATCGCCAGGTGCTCGGCGACGTGCCCCGGGCAGACCTGCTGCACGGCGATGTTCGCGGCGTCGCCCCGCAGCGGCGAGCTGCGCGGGGGCACCAGGTTGGGCACGACGACCTGGTCGGTCAGCGAGTAGGCGACCGTGTAGTCGACGCCGGGGAAGGTCTCCGGGCCGTCGTTCAGCGCCGCCATGAAGTCGGCGGCCAGCGCCTGCTGGTGGATCGCCGCGGCGCACGGCCCGGCCGCGCACAGCACGTCGGCGTCGAGGGTGCCGTGGTTGGACGGGGCGAGGCCGACGAGGTCGTCGACCAGGCCGCGCGTGTCGGGCCAGTACTTCAGCGCCCAGCGCCCGATCATGCCGCCCTGCGAGTAGCCGACCACGTCGGTGCCCGCACCCATCGTCCGCAGGGCGTGCACGACGTACTCCGCGGCGACCTGCACGTCGCCCGTCGCGCTCTCCGGCAGTTCCACCGTGCAGAACGGACGACCCTGCTGGGCGAAGGCCCGGGCGTAGTTCCAGGAGAAGTTGGGCGCGGGCGTCAGCCCGGTGCCGGGGACGAGCAGCACGGCGTCGAGATCGGCCGCGCCCTCGGTGCAGTCCAGCGCGGCGTCGAGCAGGTCCACCGGGACGCGCAGCGCGGGCCCCTCCTCGTCGGCCAGCGCGGGTGCCGCGCCGCCGAGCGCGGCCGCCAGCGCCACCCCCAGGGCCGCCAGCAGCCCGACCGGACCCGTCCACCGCACGTCACGCACCCCCGTCGTCGCCCTCACCGGCGGCAACGAGCGCGGCGCGCCCCGGGTACGTCAGCCGGTCGTGGTGCGCCGGCGCGGGGGGACGACGAGGTGGCGCGGCAGCAGCGCCGGGTCGAGGTCGCCCGCGCCGAGCCAGGCCGTCACGGCGTCGACGTCGGCGCCGGTGCGCAGCGGCCCGATCCGCAGGGCGGGCGAGGTCGGCCGCCGCTCGCCGTCGCAGGGCTGCACGAGCAGGACCGGTCCGGCCGGCCTGCCGGCGCAGCCGGCGAGGCAGCCCGCGCCGACGAGGACGCCGCCCGTGCTCGCCCGCACGACCGGCCGGAGCGCGTCCTGCAGGGCGGGCCCGACGGTGCCCGGCCCGGTGCAGGCGGCACAGGTGACGGCCGTGTAGCCGGAATGGAAGGGCATGGGGGTACGTTGATGCAAACGAACATCGTTGTCAACAAGGAGGCATCCGATGCGACCCGGCATCCACCCCGCCTACGGACCCGTCGTCTACCAGGACCGGTCCACCGGCGACGCGTTCCTCACCCGCTCGACGGCGACCTCGCGCGAGACCGTCGAGTGGAGCGACGGGAACACCTACCCGCTGGTCCGCGTGGACGTCACGGCGTTCTCGCACCCGTTCTGGACCGGCGCGACCCGCGTGCTCGACTCCGCCGGTCAGGTGGAGAAGTTCCGCCGCCGCTACGGCACGCGCGCATGATGGGCTGATGCGCGAGCGCCCCGTCGTCGTCACCGACCTGCGGGAGCCCCTCGTCGCCGTGCACCGCCGGCTCATCCGGCGGCGCACGGCGCTGATGGTCGTGTGGATCCTCGGCTGGGCGGCCACCGGGTTCGTCTCGGACACCGCGTGGCTGGCGCTGACGATCCTGGCCGTCACCGGGCCCGTGCTGTGGGTGGCGGTGTGGCTGTGGTTCCGGGAGGAGGCGGGGGTCCGGGAGGCCCCGGCCAGGGCACTGCCGGCAGGACCTGCCGCGGGAGCAGGTCCGCCACCCGCGTCCCGTACCGCTCGTCCCGGGCCCGCCACTCCCGCGGGTAGCCCAGGGACACCTCGTGGAACGGCACGCCGTCCTCGGTCGTGACCCGCGGGATGTGCAGGTGCCCGTAGACCACGGCGGCCGCCCGGTAGCGGACGTGCCAGTCCGCCGTCGCCGTCGTGCCGCACCAGAGCGCGAACTCGGGGTGGCGCAGCACGCGCGTCGGGAGCCGGGTGAGCGGCCAGTGGTTGACCAGCACCGTCGGCAGCGCGGCGTCGATCGCGTCCAGCCGGCGCCGCGACTCCGCCACCCGGGCGGCGCACCAGGCCGCGCGGGACGGGTGCGGGTCGGGGTGCAGCAGGTGCTCGTCGGTGGCGACGACGCCGGCCGTCCGGGCGATCGCCAGGCCCTCGGCGGCGGTCGCCGCGCCGTCGGGGAGGAACGAGTAGTCGTAGAGCACGAACAGCGGCGCGACGACGAGCGGGCCGTCCGGGCCCGGGAAGACCGGGAAGGGGTCCTCCGGGGTGTCGACGCCCCGGGCGCGGCAGCCCTCGACGAGCGCCGCGTAGCGGGCCACGCCGCGCCGGGCCGGCACCTCCTTGGTGCGCGTCCACAGTTCGTGGTTGCCCGGCACCCAGACGACGCGGGCGAACCGCTCGCGCAGCCCGGCCAGCGTCTCCAGCACGTCGTCGACCTGCTCGGCGACGTCGCCGGCCACGATCAGCCAGTCCCCGTCGCCGACGGGCCGCAGCCCGGCCGCGAGCGCCCGGTTGTCGGGATGGCGCACGTGCAGGTCGGACACGGCGAGCAGGCGGGGGGCGGGCACGGCCCATCTCCTACCACGCGAGGGTGGCGCAGCCCGGGTTACCGCGGGTAAGTTCGGCCGCAAGTTACCGGCGGTAGGTTGCGGAGGCTCCGATGGTGGTGCGGCAGGCGATCCGGTGGGGCATCCGCCACGGCCTGATCAGGCGGGCGGTCGGCAGGCGGATGGCGGCGGGCGAGCAGACCGCGCAGCTCATGCTCGACCCCGCCATCAACGCCGAGCCGTGGGCGGCCTACGACGCGCTGCGCGCGACCGGCCGGCTCGTCGACAACGGGATCGTGCTCAACACCGCGCACCACGACGTCGCGCTCGCCTGCCTGCGCAGCCCGGACATGGGCGTCGTCGGCGGGCCGAGCGGGCGCACCCCCGCCGCCCTGCGCTACGCCGTCGCCGCCGGGGGCCGCGGCCCGCTCGGCCCGGTCACCCCGCCCTCGATGCTCGCCGTCGACGCGCCCGACCACACCCGCTACCGCAAGCTCGTCACCCGCGCGTTCACCGCGCGGGCCGTGGCGCGGCTGCGCACCCGCACCGAGGAGGTCGCGCACGGCCTGCTCGACGCGATGACCGGCCCGCGCGCCGACCTCATCGACGACTACGCCGCCCTGCTCCCCGCCACCGTGATCGCCGAGATGCTGGGCGCCCCGGTGGAGATGCGCCGCCAGTTCCTCGAGTGGGGCGCGGGCGGCGCCCTCTCGCTCGACGCGGGGCTGTCCTGGCCCGACTTCCGCCGCTCCGAGCGCGACCTCGCCGCGCTGGAGTCCTGGATGCTCGGCCACTTCGAGCACGTGCGCCGCAACCCCGGTGACAACATCCTGTCCCACCTCGTGCACGCCCACACCGAGGAGGGCGTGCTCAGCACCGACGAGCTGACCAGCATCGCGATGCTGCTGCTCGCCGCCGGGTTCGAGACCACCGTCAACCTCATCGGCAACGGCACGGCGCTGCTCACCGCCCATCCCGAGCAGCTGGCCCTGCTCCGCGAGGACCCGGCCCGCTGGGCGGGCGCGGTCGAGGAGGTGCTGCGCCACGACTCCCCCGTCCAGCGCACCGGCCGCATCGCCCTGCGCGACACCGAGCTGGCCGGCGAGCGCGTGCGGGCCGGGCAGGCCGTCGTCGTCATGCTGGGCGGGGCCAACCGCGACCCGGCCGTCTTCACCGACCCGGCCCGCTTCGACGTCACCCGCGCCAACGCGGGCGAGCACATCGCGTTCTCCAGCGGCATCCACTACTGCCTGGGCGCGGCGCTCGCGAAGATGGAGGGCGAGGTCGGCCTGCGCGCGCTGTTCGACCGCTTCCCCGACCTCGCGCTCGACGGCCCGCCGCACCGCCGCCCGACCCGCGTCCTGCGCGGCTACGACGCGATGCCGGCCCGGTTGACCCGCGCTACCGTGGACGCGTGAACCCCTCGACCATCGAGAGTCTCGCCGGGGCGCAGTTCGTCCTGCTCACCACGTTCCGGCGCGACGGCCGGGCCGTCGGCACGCCGGTGTGGGTCGCCCCGCTGGACGGGCCGGACGGCCCCGGCCTGGGCGTCTGGACACCCGGCTCGTCCGGCAAGGTCAAGCGGGTCCGCCGCGACGGCGCCGTCACCCTGGCCCCGTGCGACCGGCGCGGCACCCCGCTCGGCGAGCCCGTCCCCGGCACCGCCCGGGTGCTCGACGCCGAGGGCACCCGGCGCGTCCGCACGGCGGTGCGGCGCAAGTACGGCCTGCTCGGGCTCGCCGCCACCGCGGTGACGGGCCGGCGCGCGGTCGGCCTGGCGATCACCCTGACCTGACGGCCGACTCAGCGCAGCGCGTCGAGGGCGGCCCTGGCCTGGGCGTGCAGGGACGCGAGCCGGGCGGCCGAGCGCTCCTCGCTCTCCCCGTCGCCCATCACGCCGCCCGCGTAGCGGCTGTAGACCCCCGCCCCGATGCAGGCCGAGCGCCAGCGCGCGAACGCGACGTAGAAGTCCAGCTCCGAGACGTCGCGCCCGGAGCGCTCCGCGTACCGCTCCACCAGCTCGCCGGCGTCGGCGTAGCCGTCGACCAGGCTCGGGCCGGCCAGCATCGGCGGGTCGGCGTCGCCGGGGCGGGCCCACGAGGCGATGAGCCAGCCCAGGTCGGCCAGCGGGTCGCCGAGCGTCGCCAGCTCCCAGTCGAACACCGCCCGCACCCGCCCGTCCGGCCCGACGGCGAGGTTGCCCATGCGGAAGTCGCCGTGCGCGATCCGCACCTCCGACGGCGGCAGCTGCGCCACCCGCGCCGCGAGCCGCTCGTGCGCGGCGTCGACGACCTGCAGGTCGGCGACCGCGGAGGCGTGCACCTGCCGGTGCCAGCGCCGGAGCTGGCGTTCCAGGTAGCTGCCCGGGCGGTGCAGGTCGCCCAGGCCCACCTGCTGCGGGTCGACGGCGTGCAGCGCGGCGAGGACGTCCACGGCGTCCAGGCCCGCGGTGTGCCGGGCCTCCCCGTGCAGCCGGTGCCCGGACGCCTCGTCGCCCAGGACGTCGCCCTCGACGAAGTCCATGACGTAGAACTCGGCGCCGATCACCGACGGGTCCCGGCACAGCGCCACCGGCCGCGCGACGGGCACGGCCGTGGAGTGCAGGGCGCTGATGAAGCGCCACTCCCTGGCCATGTCGTGGGCCGTCGCCAGGACCATGCCGGTCGGCGGGCGGCGCAGGGCCCACGTCGTCCCGGCGGTGTCGACGATCCGGTAGGTGAGGTTCGAGTGCCCGCCGGAGATGCGCTCCACCGTCAGCGGCCCGTCGGCGACACCGGGGACCTCGGCGCGGAACCAGTCGGCGAGCGGAGCGGCCGGCACGGCGTCGATCGTCATCACCCCATCCAAGGGCATGGCCCCGCTTGACGGCCACAGCGGCGCGTGGGTGGATGGTCGTGCACGACACATCAGCGTCGATGGAGGTCCGCATGGCAGAGGTCAGGGCACTGCAGGTCAGCGACACCGTCCCGGTGCCGCCCGAGCGGCTCTTCGCGCTGCTGGCCGACCCCGCGCGGCACACCGACCTCGACGGCGCGGGCATGCTCCGCGGCCTCGAGTCCGGCGACACCCCGGTCACCGGCGTCGGCGACGCGTTCGTCATGCGGATGAACCAGGACGGCATCGGCGACTACACGATGCGCAGCGAGGTCGTCGCGTTCGAGGACGGGCGGCGCATCGCCTGGGCGCCCGCGATCCACCCGGCCGGCTCCCTGTCCCACGTCATCGGAGAGCTGGACCCCAGCGGCCACACCTACGCCTGGGAGCTCGAGCCGACCGGCGACGGCGGCACCCGCGTCACCCACACCTACGACTGGTCCGGGGTGCGGGACGAGAACGCCCTGGGCCTCTACCCGCGCGTGAGCGAGGACCAGATGCGCGCCTCCGTCGCCCGCCTGGCCGCCGCCGCCGGCTGACCCACCCACCCCCGCGAGTCGGGCCCCCACCGTGCGCGAGTCGGGCCCCCACCGTGCGCGAGTCGGGGCCTGACCGTGCGCGAGTCGGGGCCCCACCGCGCGCGAGTCGGGGCCTGACCGTGCGCGAGTCGGGGCCCCACCGCGCGCGAGTCGGGCCCCCACCGTGCGCGAGTCGGGCCCCCACCGTGCGCGAGTCGGGCCCCCACCGTGCGCGAGTCGGGCCCCCACCGTGCGCGAGTCGGGCCCGTGGACCCCGACTCGTGCGCACTCACACCCCGACTCGCGGGGTGCCGGGGCCCGACTCGGGCGCACCCACGCCCCGACTCGCGCACTCCCACACCCCGACTCGCGGGCTCCGAGGGCCCGACTCGTGCGCGCCCAGGCCCCGACTCGCGGGGGGTGCGGGGCCGTCAGGCGGGGGTGGGGCGTGGGGGGAGGACGAGGGTCTCGAGCAGGCGGGTCAGATCGGCCTCGGGGTCGGTGGTGAGGCCCGTGTGCACCGGCCCGGGCTGGACGATCGTTCTGCGCGGGGCGGTGAGCCGCCGGAAGCGCCTGCCCCGGTCCTCCGCCCCGGCCGGCCCGGCGTACCGGGCCCCGGCCGTGGAGCCGTCGCACAGCGCCACCACCGCGTCGAGGACGCGGGTGATCGCCACCGGGTCGGCGGCGGGGTCGAGGGCGGCGAGCCGGTCGGGGTCGAGGTGCACCCGGGCGCCGAGGTGCTCCAGCGGCCGGCAGTAGAGCAGCACCCCGGCGTTGAGGCACTCCCCCCGCTCGACGCGCGGCACGACCCGCAGCACGGCGTACTCGAACGGGTGCCTCACCGCGGCCGCCGGGTGTAGCGGGCCAGCGGGTCGACGGCCCGGTCGGGCGGGTGGGCGGCGTAGGCGGCGACGGCGTCGCGGACCCCCGGCAGCCAGGCCTCGCGCGCGGCGAGCCGCGCCGCGAGCTGGGCGGCGTACCCGGCGCGGAGCCCGTCGGGCGTCCCGGCGGGCTCGCCGGCCAGCCACTCGTCCGGCACCTGTGCCGCCACGCGGGCCAGCAGCTCGCCGGTGACCCGCGGCCCCAGCTCGGCGTCGGCGGCGTCGAGGTCGGGCGCGGCGCCGAGCAGGACGTGCTCGCGCGCGTCGTAGCGGCGGGTCACCCACGCCGCGGCGCCCGCCCAGTCGTGGTGGAACGTCAGGGTGGCGCCGTGGTCGATCAGGTAGGGGCCGCCGTGCCAGAACAGCATGTTGGTGTTGCGCCAGGACCGGTCGACGTTGCCGACGAGCGCGTCGAACCACAGCACCCGCCCGGCGAACCCGGGGTCGACGGAGAACGCGGCGGGGTCGAGGTCCAGCGCGCCGGGCAGGAAGTCCGCCCCCAGGTTGAGCCCGGGGCTGGCGCGCAGCAGCTCCTGCACCTCCTGGTCGGGCTCGGCCGCGCCGAGCGCGGGGTCCAGGTCGACGGTGACGAGCTCCGGCACGGGCAGCCCGAGCGCCCGGGCGAGCTCACCCGCCACGACCTCCGCGACCAGCACCTTGGGCCCCTGCCCCGCCCCGCGGAACTTCACGGCGTAGGTGCCGAGGTCGTCGGCCTCCATCACGCCGGGCAGCGAGCCGCCCTCGCGCAGCGGGGTGACGTAGCGGATCGCCGTCACCGCCCGCAGAGCCATGCCGCGATCGTGCCCCATCCCCGCCCCGGGACCGCCCGCGGGCTCCGCGACCGGGCCCGGAGGCCGCGGAACGCCCGGCGCGGGGTGGGCGCCGGGCGTTCCGTGGGTGTTCCCGCCGGGGGCAGTCGGCGGGAGGTCGGGTGGGCGCGTCAGCGCCGGATGGTGGGCAGTGCCTGGGTGCGGGGCTCGCGCCGGGGCAGCGGGGCGTCACCGGCGGCCACGCCCTCCGGCGGGGTCCACAGCTGCTGCGGGCCGGTGTCGGCGGCCCGGGGCCACGGGGCGGTGACCGGCTGGGCCTTCTCCAGCGCCTCGCGGTACTCGCGCTGCTTGCGGTTGACGACGTGGTCGACGCTGAACCGGCCCGGGCCCACGGCGGCGAGGATGATGAACCCGGCCCCGATGACGCCGACCAGCTCCCAGCCGCCGTCGGCGACGAAGATGCCGTTCTTGGCGTGCACGAAGACGACGGCGCCACCCATGATCACCAGGTTGCAGGCGGCGATGAAGGGGGTGAGCGCGCCGAGGATGAGCAGCGCGCTGCCGGCGAACTCGACGACCGTCACGAACGACGCCGACACGATGGCCAGCGGGATGGACAGCGACTCGAAGCCCTCGGTGGTGCGGCCGATGCCGTTGATGACCATCTTCTGGTAGCCGTGGGCGAACATCACCACGCCCAGGACGATCCGGGCGAACAGGAGCGCGACGTCGCGGTACGGCTCGGGCAGCGGGCGGTTCAGGTTCATCGGGGGAGCCTCCGAGTGATCGTGTCGTCACGTTCGATGGGGTGAGTGAACCCGATGGAGCCGTCTCGTCACGACCAGTCAGCGGATCGGGCGGCGACCATTCGCCCGGGCGCGACGAGCAGTCGGCCCATCGCGCCGGGCGGGTGAACCGTCGGCCACCGACCGATCACCTCTCGTCACCGTCCGCTCACCGTGATCGGTGACACACTGTGGGTGACATCGACGTGGTTCGCCACCCGGTTGACGCAGCGCCGACCGTCGGCTTGCCTCGCGGGGTGCCCTCCGTGACCACCGGCTACTCCGTCCTCACACACCTCACCTGCTCCCGTGACGGGTCGACCCACGACGCCGACGTCGTGCAGGGCACGTCACCGCTCGGCGCGCCACTCCTCGCGCAGTACGACCTCGACCGGGCCGCCGCGACCGTCTCCCCCGCCGAGATCGCCACCCGGCCCCCGGACCTGTGGCGCTACCACGAGCTGCTGCCCGTCCGCGACCCCGCGCACGTGGTGACCCTCGGCGAGGGCATGACCCCGCTGCTCGACCTGCCCCGGCACGGCGCCCGCCTCGGCGTCCCCGGGCTACGGATGAAGGACGAGGGCCTCGTCCCGACCGGCGCCTTCAAGGCCCGCGGCGCCGCCGTCGGGGTGTCGCGGGCGGCGGAGCTGGGCGTCACCGGCATCGCGATGCCGACGAACGGCAACGCGGGCGCGGCCTGGTCGGCCTACGCGGCGCGCGCCGGGATGCGCGCGCTGATCGCCATGCCTGCCGACGCCCCGGTGATCACCCGCCGCGAGTGCGTGGTGACCGGGGCCGAGCTGCACCTGGTGGACGGCCTGATCGGCGACGCGGGCGCCATGATCAAGGCGGCGGTCACCGAGCGGGGCGGCTACCAGGACGTCTCCACCCTGCGCGAGCCCTACCGGCTGGAGGGCAAGAAGACGATGGGCTACGAGATCGTCGAGCAGCTGGGCTGGCGCGCGCCGGACGTCATCCTCTACCCGACGGGCGGCGGGGTCGGGATCATCGCCATCCACAAGGCCCTGCGCGAGATGCGGGAGCTGGGCTGGCTGACCGGCGACCTGCCGCGGCTGGTGGCGGTGCAGGCGCAGGGCTGCGCCCCGATCGTGGACGCCTTCCACGCCGGGCTGGCCGAGAGCACCCCGCCCGCCGACCCGCGCACCGTCGCCTTCGGGATCACGGTGCCCAAGGCGCTGGGCGACGTCCTCGTGCTCGACGCGGTGCGCTCCACCGGCGGCACGGCGGTCGCGGTGTCCGACGCCGACCTGCTCGCCGCGCAGGCCGCGCTGGCCCGCGACGAGGGCACCTGGATCTGCCCGGAGGGCGCGGCGTGCGTGGCCGCGGCGGGCCGGCTCCGTGAGACGGGCTGGCTCGACGGCACCGAGGACGTGGTCGTGCTCAACACCGGCAGCGGGCTGATCTACCCGGACACGGTGCCCGTCGACCTGCCGGTGCTGCCCCGCGGCGCGCGGCTCCGGCCCTAGCCAGGGAGGACCTCCTTCCACAGCTTCCCGGCGGCCCGACCGCTGCGGACGTCGAACAGCCCGGCCACCGAGTGCGCGGGCACGGCGCCCAGCGACAGCACGACGGCCAGCGACTGCGCCGACTCCAGCAGGTGGGTCGACGCGGCCGGGGCACCGTTGGGGCGCACGAAGGTGATGTTGAACCGGTCGGCGCCCACGGTGATCCGGCAGCCGCCGCCGAACCAGTGCCACGGCCAGCTCACGGGGCCGACGGCGGTGAGGGGGGCGGCGAAGACGGGGCCGTCGTCGGCGACGAACGCGAGGCGCCCCTCCCCCGCGACGAGGACGCCGGGGACGTTGCGCAGGCCGCCGGCCATCCACCAGGCGGGCGTGGCGAGGTTGGTCATGCCGTCCATCCCACCGCCGCGGGGCGGGCGCGCCCACCCTGGCGTCCCCCCTCCCCGTGGGGGTGGTGGCCACACCCCGGGCGACGGTCGGCACGGCCACCCCCGCCCGGGTAGGTTGCCCTCGCCAGCCCGCACCGAGGAGGACCCCGCACCATGACCGGCCCCCGCACCCTCGCGATCGACGTCGGCGGCTCCGGGCTCAAGGCCACGGTGCTCGACCCCGAGGGCGAGATGCTCACCGAGCGCGCCCGCCGCGAGACCCCCTACCCGTGCACCCCGAGCGTGCTGCTCGACGAGCTGGAGCAGCTCGCCGCGACCCAGCCGGAGTACGACCGCGTGTCCGTCGGCTTCCCCGGGGCCATCCGCCGCGGCCGGGTCCGCGAGGTCCCGGCGTTCTCCCGGCGCGGCCCCGGGCAGGACCCCGACCCCGAGCTCGTCGCGCTCTGGCACGGGTTCGAGCTGGAGCAGGCGCTGCTCGAGCGGTTCGCCCACCCGGTCCGGGTCGCCAACGACGCGGACGTGCAGGGCTGCGCGGTGATCTCCGGTCAGGGCATGGAGCTGGTCATCACCCTGGGCACCGGGGTGGGCTGCGCGGTCTTCTTCGACGGCGCCCTGCTGCCGCACATGGAGCTCTCGCACGGCCGGTTCGGCGAGGGCCTGTCCATCGAGGTCGCGTGCGGGGACAACCAGCGCCACGAGGTCGGCAAGGAGCGCTGGCGGGCGCGGGTGCTCGACGCGCTGGACGCGCTCGAGGCGATGGTGCTGCCCGACCACGTCTACATCGGCGGCGGCAACGCGAAGAAGCTGGACCCGGACACCATCGGCCCGAACCGGACGATCGTGCCCAACATCTCCGGGCTGCTCGGCGGCATCGCGCTGTGGGAGCGCACCAGCGGCGCCGAGCAGGCGATCGGCGCCGCCCCCGCCCCGACCGCCCCCTGACCCGCGCCCCGGCACCGGGCGCCGCCGGACCGTCCGGCGCGCGCTCGCCCGGGCCCCGCGCGCCGCTCGCGCCGCGCGTCCGACCGCCCGGC
>JAPLAT010000318.1 GCA_026393175.1 Pseudonocardiales bacterium | reverse complement strand
GTGCCGATCATGGTGGCCGGGGTGCGGGTGGCGCTCGTGCTCAACGTCGGCACCGCCACGCTGGCCACCTACATCGGCGCGGGCGGGCTCGGCAACATCATCGACGGCATGCTGCGGCTCGGCCGCCCCAACGCCACCCTGCTCGCCGCCTCCCTGGTGGCGGCGCTCGCCCTGCTCATCGACTGGCTGGCCGGCGTGGCCGAGTACCTCGTGCGCCGCCGCAGCGGTTGACCGACCGCCCGGGCAGCGCAGCCGGGCGACCACCACAGGAGGAACCCGCATGGCATCCACCCGAACCCGGCTCCTGGCGCCGCTCGCCGCGGCGCTGTCGCTCGCACTGGCCGGTTGCGGCGGCCTGAGCGCCACCGGGCCGGCCGCCTCCGGCGGCAGCCTCGCCGACGCCGTCTCCCTCGAGGGGCAGAGCTACACCGTCGGCGGCAAGGACTTCGACGAGCAGCTCGTGCTCTGCCAGGTCGCGATCGCCGCGCTGGAGTCCGTCGGCGCCACCGTCACCGACCGGTGCAACACCGGTGGCACCCAGGTGGCGCGCGACGCGCTGCTCGGCGGCGACATCGACCTCTACTGGGAGTACAACGGCACCGCCTGGATCACCTTCCTCGGCGAGACGACGCCCGTCCCCGACGAGCAGGAGCAGTACGAGGTCGTGCGCGAGCGCGACCTCGCCGAGAACGGCATCGCCTGGATCGGCCGGAGCCCGTTCAACAACACCTACGCGTTCGCCGTGCAGGAGGACGAGGCCGAGAGGCTGGGCCTGGAGACGCTCTCGGACATGGCCGCCCACGTCTCCTCAGGGCGGCCCGGCAACGTGTGCATCGAGACCGAGTACGCCAACCGCGACGACGGCCTGCCGGGCCTGCAGCAGACCTACGGCTTCCAGGTGCCCGCGCCGCAGGTGCTCGCCACCGGCGCGATCTACCAGGCCACCGCCGACCCGAACCAGTGCCTGTTCGGCGAGGTCTTCACCACCGACGGCCGGATCGCGCAGAACAACCTGCGCGTGCTGGAGGACGACAGGTCCTTCCACCCCAACTACAACGCCTCGGTGACCATGCGCCAGGAGGTGCTCGACCGGGACCCGGCGATCGCGGAGGTGTTCGAGCCGATCGTGGCGGCGCTGGACAACGACACCATGACCGGGCTCAACGTGCTGGTCTCCGGGGACGACCCGCAGCCCCCGCGCGACGTCGCCCGCACGTGGCTCGCCGAGCAGGGCTTCATCGCGGCGCCCTGACCGGGTCCCGCCGTCGTGCTGATCACCGCGGTCCACACGGACCGGCTGCGGCTGCCCCTCGACCCGCCCTTCGCGGCGGCGTGGGACCCGCGGCCGCGCCGGTCCGTGGACGCGACGGTGGTGCGCGTGGAGACCGACGCCGGCCTCGTCGGCGTCGGCTCCGGGGACACGATGGCCGGGTTCGCAGGCCACGAGCACCTGTTCGTGGGCACCGACCCTCGGCGGATGGCCCGGCACGTGCGGATCCTGGACACCCTCGCCTTCCACGGCGGCCGCTGCCGGCCGCTGGAGGCCGCGCTGTGGGACGTGGTCGGGCAGGCCGCGGGCGTGCCCGTCGCCACGCTGTTCGGCGGCGCGCTGGACCGCGTGCCGGCCTACGCCTCGTGCGGTGCCCACCTGCCGCCCGCCGAGCGGGCCGCGTCGGCGCTCGCGATGCGGGCCGAGGGCTTCCGGGCGCTGAAGATCCGCGTCGACCCGCACCGGCCCGACGACGGCGTGGCCGTGGTCGCCGCGGTCCGCGCGGCCGTCGGCGACACCATGGACGTCATGGTCGACCTCAACCAGGCCTGGCGCATGCCCGGCGACACCGCGGCCGCGGCGGACCTGCCCGCCGTCCGGCGGCTGGTGGAGCGCCTGGGCGAGCTGGACGTGCTGTGGGTGGAGGAGCCGCTGCCCTACGGCGACCGGACCGGGCTCGCGGCGCTGCGCGCCACGGGCGTGCGGATCGCCGGCGGGGAGATGCTCGACGACGCGGGCGCCGCGCTCGACCACGTCCACGCCGACCTGCTCGACGTCCACCAGGCCGACGTCGTGCTGGCCCTGGGGATGTCGCGGGCGCGCACATTGGCCGAGCTGGCCCTGCTGCGTCACCGCTGGTTCACCCCGCACACCTGGACCAACGGGATCGGCCTGCTGGCCAACCTGGCCGTCGTCGCCGGGGTGGGTGGCGGGCCCTACCTGGAGTTCCCGTACGACCCACCGGGCTGGACGCCGCAGCGGCGCGACTTCCTCCTCGCCGAACCCGTCGGCATCGACGCCGCGGGCTGCGTGCGGGTCCCGGACGAGCCGGGCCTGGGCGTGCACCTGGACCCCGAGGTCCTGGACCGCCTGCGCGTGTAGGTGTCAGGCCCGCAGCAGTGCGTCGAGCCGCAGCCGGTTGATCGCGGCGAGCTCCCCCAGCGCGACGGCCCGCTCGGTCGCGGGGTCGTTCCCCAGCCGCGCGTGCAGGACGGCGAGCAGGTCCTCCGCGGACCGGCCGCTCGCGCAGACCAGGTAGACGTGCCCGAAACGCTCCTCGTAGGCGCGGTTGCCCTCGGCCAGCGCCGCCAGGACGCCCGCGTCCGCGGCGCCGACGCGGGCCTGCTCCGAGCCGGGGCGGGCGGCCGCGGCGCGGTCGCCGATGCGCGGGTGGCCCGCCAGGGCGGGCTCGAGGTCGGCGTCGGTGAGCGCGGCCGCCGCCGCGGCCCGCAGGGCCTCGGCCGAGCCGTACGGGCGCCCGGCCACGACCTGCGCGGCCCAGCGCGGGGCCGTGCAGACCGCCAGCAGGGCGCCCTCCGCGTCGGCGGCGGGCAACGCGTCGAACTCCTCGGGGGTCACCGCCCGATCATGGCGCGCCGGGGGCCCGACGACGACGGCGCCCCCGCCGGGTGGGCGGGGGCGCCGTCGGTCATGTGCGGCCGTCGGCTAGTGCGCCGTGGCCTTCTCCGCCCCGACCCCGGTGAGGGAGCGGACCTCCATCTCGGCGACCTTGTTCGCGTCGGGCTTGTCCTTGCTCAGGACGGTGCCCAGGTAGCCGAGCAGGAAGGACAGCGGGATCGAGACGATGCCCGGGTTGTCCAGCGGGAACAGGGAGAAGTCGACGCCCTGCAGCATCGACGCGCTGCGCCCGGTGGCCTCGTTGATCGGCTTCCCGGACACGACCGGCGAGAACACGATGAGCAGGATGCAGCTCGCCAGACCGCCGTAGATGCTCCACAGCGCGCCGGTGGTGTTGAACCGCTTCCAGAACAGCGAGTACAGGATCGTCGGCAGGTTCGCCGAGGCGGCGACGGCGAACGCCAGCGCCACGAGGAACGCGATGTTCTGGCCGTTGGCCAGGATGCCGCCGAGGATCGCGACGATGCCGATGACGACGGCCGTGATCCGGGCGACCCGCACCTCGTCCCCGTCGTGCATCTCGCCCTTCTTGATCACGTTGGCGTAGATGTCGTGCGCGAACGACGCCGAGGCCGTGATCGTCAGGCCGGCGACGACCGCGAGGATCGTCGCGAACGCGACGGCCGCGATGATGCCGAGCAGGAACGTGCCGCCCAGGGCGTAGGCGAGCAGCGGCGCCGCGGAGTTGGCCGCACCCGGCGCGGCGCGGATGACGTCCGGGCCGACCAGGGCGCCCGCGCCGTACCCGAGCACCAGGGTGAACAGGTAGAACAGGCCGATCAGCCAGATCGCCCAGACCACCGAGCGGCGGGCCTCCTTGGCCGTGGGCACGGTGTAGAAGCGCATGAGGATGTGCGGCAGGCCCGCGGTGCCCAGCACCAGGGCGAGGCCCAGGGACAGGAAGTCGAGCTGGGTGGTGGCCGAGACGCCGTACTGCTTGCCGGGGGCGAGCAGCGCCTGGCCGGCCTCGCCGCCCTTGGCGACGGCGTCGCCCAGCAGCGCGGAGAGGTTGAAGCCGTAGAGCGAGAGCACCCAGACCGTCATGACGCCGGCACCGGCGATGAGCAGCACGGCCTTGATGATCTGCACCCAGGTCGTGCCGCGCATGCCGCCGATGAGCACGTAGGCGATCATGACCGCGCCGACGATGGCGATGACGACGGACTGGCCGAACGGGTCGCTGATGTCGAGCAGCAGCGCCACCAGGCCGCCGGCGCCCGCCATCTGCGCGAGCAGGTAGAAGAACGACACGGCCAGCGTGGACGTGGCCGCGGCGGCGCGGACCGGGCGCTGGCGCATCCGGAACGCGAGCACGTCGCCCATCGTGTACTTGCCGGTGTTGCGCAGCAGCTCCGCGACGAGCAGCAGGGCCACGAGCCAGGCGACGAGGAAGCCGATCGAGTAGAGGAAGCCGTCGTAGCCGTTGAGCGCGATGGCGCCGGCGATGCCGAGGAACGACGCGGCCGACAGGTAGTCGCCGGAGATCGCGACGCCGTTCTGCGGGCCGGTGAAGCCGCCGCCGGCGGTGTAGAAGTCCGACGCGCCGGACGTGGCGCGGCGGCTCACGTACACGACGATCGCCAGCGTGATGACGACGAACAGGCCGAAGATCGTGATGTTGAGGATGGGGTTCGAGCCCTCCACCCCCTGGGCCAGGACCGTCACTTGCCGCCCTCCTCGATGCCGGCGCGGACCTTCTCCGCGAGCGGGTCGTACCGCTTGTCGGCGAACCGCACGTACCAGGCGGTGATGCCGAAGGTCGACACGAACTGCAGCAGCCCGAAGATCAGGCCCAGGTTGATGTTGCCGAGCACGGGGGTGGCCATGAAGTCGGACGCGTACGTGGCCAGCAGCACGTAGAGCAGGTACCAGGCCAGGAAGAGCCCGGTCACCGGGAACACGAACGCGCGCAGCCGGCGGCGCAGTTCCTGGAAGTCGGGTTCGGCCTGGACGGCCTCCCAGTCCCGGGTGCCCGTCGCGCGGGACGGATCGGTGGTGCTCACTCCTGCCTCCTTGCAGTCGTCGAGGGATGCTGGGGGGTAGGAAAGTGGACGAACCACAAGCGTGGAAGTGGCGCACGACACGTCACCCGGACGAGCGACGAACGGCCGACGAACGGTCGGGCCCGGCGACGGACGGTCAGCGCCTCGTCTCGTCGAGGTGGAGGCGCAGCATCGCCGCGGCGGCCCACGCGGGCGGGCGCCCGCGCAGCGAGACGAGCACCATCGTCGCGAACGCCAGCGGCACCGACCAGAGGGCGGGCTGGCCGAGCAGCACCGCGGCGAGACCGCCGGGCGCGCCGAGGAACAGGTTCGCGGCCGTGACCCCGGCCGAGGACACCAGCCCCACCACCATGCCCACCGCGGCCCCCCGGGCGGTCAGCCGCGCCCACCAGATGCCGAGCACCAGCAGCGGGCAGAACGTCGACGCGGCGACGCCGAACGCCGAGGTCACGAGCACGCCGACGTCGAGGTGGACGGCGGGCAGCGCGAGCGCCACGACCAGCGCCGCCGCCCCCAGCGTCGTGACGCGCAGCCGGCGCACCGTGCCGCCGGGCAGCAGGTCGTGGCTGACCGCGCCGGACAGCGCCAGCAGCAGCCCGAGCGACGTCGCGAGGAACGCGGCGAACGCGCCTGCCGTCAGCAGCGCGGTGAACAGGGTGCCCGCCGGGCCGGTGTCGACCCGGGCCGGCAGCGCGACGACCACGGTGTCGGTGCCCCCGGACAGGTAGAGCTCGGGCAGCAGCACCGCGCCGAGCACGCCGTAGATCGCCGGGAACAGGTAGAACGCGCTGAGCAGCCCGACGGTGATGGCGGCGGTGCGCCGGGCGCCGCGCCCGTCCGGGCTGGTGTGGAAGCGCACCAGGATGTGCGGCAGCCCCATCGTGCCGAGCACCGTCGCGACCAGCACGGACAGCGTGGCGAGCACGGGGAACCCGGCGCCGCCGGGGTCGAGCAGCGGGCGCGACCAGCTCTCCCCGCCCGGGGGCAGCGCGCCGTCGACGTCGGGGACGTCGGCGCCCGCGGGGAAGGTCCACGTGCTGCCCGCCGCGGCGGCGTAGCGGGCCGGGGCCAGGTCGCGCGCCACCCCGTCGACGACGACGGTGGTCGGCTCGGTGACCGACAGCTCGGTGTCGAGCCGGAACTCCACCGGGGTGGCGCGGTCGAACGTCGTGAACTCCACCGGGGACAGCGCCGCGCCGCGGGTGTCCCCGCCGACGCTGAGCACCAGCCAGATCGCGGGCACGACGAACAGCAGCAGCTTGAGCCCGAACTGGAACGCCTGCACGTAGGTGGCGGCGCGCATCCCGCCCAGGGCCAGGGTGACGCTCACCGCGGCGCCCGCGACGACGACGCCCACCCAGTACGGCGTGCCGGCCACGACCGTCAGCACCTGGCCCGCCGCCTTGAACTGCGGCACCAGGTAGAGCGTGGCGATCACCAGCACGACCACGGCGGAGAGCCTGCGCAGCCCGCGCGACCCGAGCCGCGCCTCCGCGAAGTCCGGCACCGTCAGCGCGCCGGTGCGCCGCATGGGGGCGGCGACCAGGGCGAGCATCGCCAGGTACCCGGCGGTGAAGCCGACGGGGTACCAGAGGGCGCCGATGCCGTCCTTGACGACGAGCCCGGCCACACCCAGGAACGACGCGGCCGACAGGTACTCCCCCGACACCGCCGCCGCGTTGAGCGTCGGGGAGATCCGCCTGCTCGCCACGAGGAAGTCCGACGTGCTGCGCATCGCCGCGACGCCGCGGGCCCCGATCAGCAGCGTGGCCAGCACGACCAGCACCATCGCGGCGATGATCACGGGCGGCTCCGGTCGCCCTCGGCCGCCTCGGCCCGGCGCAGCTGCCAGAACGCCAGCCCGGACAGCACGAGGTAGGGCAGGACGCCCACGGCCAGCCAGCTCAGCGGCACCCCGAGCAGGCGCGCGTCGTCCAGGGCGGGCAGCAGCGACAGCAGCACGGGCAGGCCGACGACGGTGCCGGCCAGCCCGGACAGCGCGGCGAGCGCGCGCCGCAGCTGGACCCGGTGCAGCCGCCGGGCCCGCTCCAGGTCGACGGGGGCGAGGTGCGGCGGGTCGGCGCGCACCCCCGGCCCGCGCCGGGCCATGGCGAGCCGGGTCTGCGGGCTGGCCACCGCCACCCGGCGCTGCCGCGTCACCGGCCGGCCTCGAACTCGCCGCGGGTGGCCGCCTCCAGCAGCAGCTCGCGCAGCTCGCGCGCGTGCCGCCGGCTCACCGGCACGTCGCCGACGTCGGTGTGGGCGAGCAGCCCGCCGGTGACGTCGCTGCGCAGCTCGCGCACCGCGGGCACGGCCAGCAGGAAGCTGCGGTGCACGCGGACGAACCCGGCGTGGCTCCAGTGCTCCTCCAGCCGCGAGATCGGGATGCGCACCAGGTGCACGCCGGACGGGGCGTGCAGGCGCACGTAGTCGCCGTGCGCCTCGACGAATCGCACGTCGCTGCGGCGCACGTAGCGGGTGCGCCCGCCCAGCTCCACGGGGACGGCGGCCAGCGCGTCGACGACGGCGGCGGGCGGGGTCGTCGGCGCGGGCGCGGTGAACCGGCGCACCCGGCCCAGCGCGGCGGCGAGGCGCTCGGGGCCGACCGGCTTGAGCAGGTAGTCGACCGCGCCGATGCCGTAGGCCGACGCCGCGTGCTCCTCGAAGGCCGTCACGAACACGACCACCGGCGGCTCGGTCATCCGGGACAGCAGCGACGCCAGCTCCATGCCGTCCATCGCGGGCATGGACACGTCGAGGAACACGGCGTCGAGCGGCCCGGCCTGGATCAGCCGCAGCGCGGTGAGCGCGTCGGGCGCGGTCGCCACCTCCGCGACGTCGGGCGACTCCAGCAGCATCCGCTCCAGCTCCGCCAGCGCGGGCGCCACGTCGTCGACGGCGAGCACCCGCAGGCCCCGCTCGGTCATGGCACTCCCCTCACGGCCCCGCTCCTCCTGACGCCGGCCCTCATGACGCCGTCACCCCGGGCTGGAACCGCGGCACCCGCAGCAGCACCCTCGTGCCGGCCCCGGGCGCGGTCTCCACGACCAGCCCGTTGCCCGGGCCGAACACGGTGCGCAGCCGCCGGTCGACGTTCACCAGCCCCAGCCCGCCCGACCGGCCGGCCAGCACCTCCGCCGCGAAGTCCGGTTCCATCCCCGGCCCGTCGTCCTCGACGCTGATCACGCACTCGGCGCCCTGCGCCTCGCCCGAGACCTGCACGAGCCCGCCGGCGCCGAGCTCCACCCCGTGCCGCACGGCGTTCTCCACCAGCGGCTGCAGGGCGAGGTAGGGCAGCGCCACCGGCAGGATCTCCGGGGCGATCCGCACCTGCACGCGCAGCCGCTCGCCGAGCACCGCGCGGGCCAGCGCGAGGTAGGCCTCGATGGCGGCGAACTCGCCGGCGACGGTGGTGTAGTCGCCGTGCCGGGCCAGGCTGTGCCGGGTGTAGGCGGCGAAGTCCAGCATGAGGTCGCGGGCCCGCTCCGGGTCGGAGCGGACGAACGAGGCGATCACGGTGAGGCTGTTGTAGACAAAGTGCGGCGAGATCTCCGCGCGCAGCGCCCGCAGCTCCGCCTGCACCGCGGCCTCGGCGGACTGCTCCAGCCGGGCCCGGTCGAGCGCCTCGCCCACCCAGGCCGCGGCCTCCCTCGCCGCCGCCGTGGTCACCGGGCCCTCCACGACCAGGGCGCCCACCAGCTCCTCGCGGGCGTGCAGCGGCAGCGCGACGAGGTCGCCGCGGGCCGCACGGGCGTCGGTGCGCAGCACCCGCTCGACGAGGCGCCCCGCCTCCGCCGGGTCCGCAGGGCGCCCGGCCCAGACGGGCTCGCCGCGCAGCCCGACCAGGCCGACGGCGGCGACGTCCAGCAGCCGGCGCAGCCCGCGGGCCGCGGCCGGGACGCCGGACCCGTCGAGCCCGCCGCGCAGCTCGTCGGCGATGCGGCGCGCGGCGGCCAGGGACTCCATGGCGCCGGCCGCGGGGGCCGGGGCACCGAGGACGCCGGCACGCAGCCGGGATCGCCCGAACCGGTGACCCGCAACCATGGAGTGCCCCCCTCGGACGACAGGGAGACGGTAGTACGGCCCCGCCCGGCCGGGCCACGCGTGTCGGGCCCGGAGCCGCGGGCCCGGGCGTCAGCCCGCGGGTGCGCGCTCGCTGCCGGCGTCCAGCCCGAGCATCGCGAGCATCTCGGCGCAGTCGCCCACGTCGAGCGCCCGCCCCGCCACCACCCGCGCGGCGCGGCGGTTCTGCATGTCGGTGTTCTCGGCACTGGCGGCCTGAGCGGCGGCGAAACGGCCGCTCTCCTCCTGGGTAGACGGGCTTCCGGTCCAGCTCACGTGTCCGTGCTCCCTCACCTCGCCGCGCGGCCGGCCCCGGGGGGCCGCGGCGCGCGGTCCGTCAGCGGCGATCCGTGCGCACCGGCCTGACCTGCCCAGGGTACGCCCCGTCACACCTCGAAGCGGTACCCCATGCCGGGTTCGGTGATCAGGTGCACCGGGCGGGACGGCTGCGCCTCCAGCTTGCGGCGCAGCTGCGCGAGGTAGACCCGCAGGTAGTTGGTCTCGGTGCCGTAGTTCGGGCCCCACACCGTGCGCAGCAGGTCGCGCTGGCCGACGAGCTTGCCGCGGTGGCGCACCAGGAGCTCGAGGACGCCCCACTCGGTCGGGGTCAGGTGCACCTCCGCGCCGGCGCGGCTGACCCGCTTGGCGGCGAGGTCGATCCGCAGCTCCCCGGCCTCCACGACGGGCTCGCCGTCCGGCCCGGCCACCGCGGCCCTGCGGACGGCCGCGCGCAGCCGGGCCAGCAGCTCCGCCATGCCGAAGGGCTTGGTCACGTAGTCGTCGGCGCCGGCGTCCAGCGCGCGCACCTTGTCCCCGGACTCGACGCGGGCGGACAGCACGATGATCGGCACGCCGGTCCAGCCGCGCAGCCCGGCGATCACCTCGGTGCCGTCGAGGTCGGGCAGGCCGAGGTCGAGCACCACGACCTCGGGACGGGCGTCGGCGGCGGCGCGCAGGGCGGCGGTCCCGCTGTCGGCGACCGTGACGTCGTAGCCGTGGGCGGTGAGGTTGATCCGCAGCGCGCGCAGGATCTGCGGGTCGTCGTCGACGACGAGGACCCGGGTCACCCCGGTGCCGCCCACCGGGCCGCCGGGAGCGCGACGACCAGCGTCAGCCCCCCGCCGGGGGTGTCCTCGGCCGCCAGGCTGCCGCCCATCGCCTCGGTGAAGCCGCGGGCGACCGAGAGCCCCAGCCCGACGCCGGTCGTGCCGCTGCGGTCGCCCGTGGACTGGAAGGGCGTGAACAGGTCGCGCCGGGCCCGCCCGGGCCCGCGGTCGACCACGCGCAGCTCCACGCGGTCACCGTAGGCGCTGCCCCGCACGGCGACGGGCGCGCCGCGGCCGTGGCGCAGCGCGTTGTCGGCGAGGTTCGCGACGACCCGCTCCAGCAGTCCCGCGTCCGCCACGACCTCGGGCAGGGCCTCGTCGACGTCGAGCTCGATCCGCTGCGCGCCCTCGACGCCGGCCAGCGCCCGGCCCACGACCTCGTCGTACCCGACCGGGGCGAGCACCGGGGCGACCGCGCCCGCGGCGAGCCTGCTGGAGTCGAGCAGGTTGTCCACCAGCGCCGTCAGCCGGTCGGCGGACTCCTCCACGGTCGCGGCGAGCTCCGCCCTGTCCCCGTCGGAGAGCCGCAGCCGCGCGTCGCGCAGGCTCCCGGCGGCGGCCTTGATGGAGGTGAGCGGGGTGCGCAGATCGTGGCCGACGGCCGAGAGCAGGGCGCCGCGCAGCTCCGTGGCCTCCGCGCGGCGGCGGGCCGCGAGCGCCTCGGCGGCGTCGCGCTGGCTGCGCAGGGCGAGCAGCGCCTGCCCGCCGACGGTCTCGAGCAGCCTGCGGTCCGCGGCGGCGAGCGCGCGCCCCATCCCGACCAGGTGCAGGTCGGGCTGTACGGCGACGTCGACGTCCCACGAGCCAGGGGGACACTCCTCGGGCCGCTCGCCCACCGGCGGGCCGACCTCCGCCACCCGCCGCCAGTCGCCGTCGGCCCGCTCCAGGACGGCCACCGACGTCAGCCCGAACGCCTCGGACACCTTCTGCAGCAGCCGCGGCAGCGGGTCGGTGCGCGTGAGCACGGTGCGGGAGAACGACGCGAGCAGGCCGGCCTCGGTGCGCAGCCGGGCGGCCTGCTCGGACCGACGCGCGGCCCGGTCCACGACGAGCGCGACCAGGACCGCGACCAGGACCATCACCACGAGCGTCACGAGGTTCTGCGGCTGCGCAACGGTGAGGCTCAACGTCGGCCGGGTGAAGAAGAAGTTCAGCAGCAGCCCCCCGACGACCGCCGCCAGCAGCGCCGGCCCGAGCCCGCCGACAAGCGCGACCACGACGGTCGCGAGGAAGAACAGCACCACGTCGGTGGACAGGTCCACGACGTCCTGCAGCAGCCACCCGGTCAGCGTCGCGAGGCCGGGCAGCGCGACGGCGAGCACCCAGCCCAGCGCCTGCCGCCCGCCGGGCACGCCGCTGTTGCGGAGGAGGTCAGGGGGCAGGCGCAGCCCGCGGCCGCCCGCCTCGGCGTGGGTGACCATGTGCACGTCGATGGGCCCGGAGTCCTGCACGACCTGCGCGCCGATGCCCTCGTGCAGCGCCCTGGCCAGCCGGGAGCGGCGCGACGTGCCCAGCACGAGCTGGGTGGCGTTGACGCCGCGGGCGAAGTCGAGCAGCGCGTGCGGGACCCCGCCGCTCCCGGAGCCGCCGACGACGGTGTGGAACGAGGCGCCGACGTCCTCGGCGAGGGTGCGCAGCGTCGCCGGCGCCCCGACGGGCGCCCCGGCGAGGCCGTCGTCGCGCAGGACGTGCACGCACAGCAGCTCCGCCGAGCCGGCCCGCTTGGCGATCCGGGCGGCCCGGCGCAGCACCGTCTCGCTCTCCTGCCCGCCGGTGAGCGCGACGACCACCCGCTCGCGGGTCTCCCACGTGTCGGTGATCTGCCGGTCGGCCCGGTAGCGCTGCAGCGCGACGTCGACCTGGTCGGCGACCCACAGCAGGGCCAGCTCGCGCAGCGCGATGAGGTTGCCCGGCTGGAAGTAGTTGCTCAGCGCGGCGTCGACCTTCTCCGCGGCGTAGATGTTGCCGTGCGCCATGCGCCTGCGCAGCGCCTCCGGGGTGATGTCGACGAGCTCGATCTGCTCGGCCCGGCGCACCACCTCGTCGGGCACGGTCTCCCGCTGCCGCACCCCGGTGATCCTCTCGACGACGTCGTTGAGGCTCTCCAGGTGCTGCACGTTGACCGTCGTCAGCACGTCGATGCCGGCCGCGAGCAGCTCCGCGACGTCCTGGCAGCGCTTGGCGTGGCGCGAGCCGGGGGCGTTGGTGTGGGCCAGCTCGTCGACGATCGCGACCTGCGGGCGGCGGGCGAGCAGCGCGTCGACGTCCATCTCCTCCAGGGTCGTGCCGCGGTGGGTGTAGCGGCGCCGGGGCACGGTCTCGATGCCGTCGAGCAGCTCGGCCGTCCGCGCCCGCCCGTGCGTCTCCACCAGCCCGACCACGACGTCGGTGCCCCGCTCGATCCGCCGCCGGGCCTCGCCGAGCATGGCGAAGGTCTTCCCCACCCCGGGGGCGGCCCCGAGGTAGATCCGCAGCTCCCCGCGCTCGCCCACGCGCCCATCCTCCTCCGCGGCCCCCGCCCGTCCCCGTTGCAGCAAGGCCACTTTCACGCAAGCAGGTGGCATGAAGGTGGCTTTGCTGCAACGCGGGTCAGCCGGTCGCCGCCGCCACCGACAGGTTCAGCTCCGTCACGTTCACCGTCGGCTCGCCGAGGAACCCCAGCACCCGCCCGGTCGTCGCGTCGGCGACCAGGGCGCGGACCGCGTCCTCGGGCAGGCCGGTCACCCGCGCCACCCGCGGCACCTGCAGCGCGGCGTAGGCCGGCGAGATGTCCGGGTCGATGCCGGAGGCCGACGAGGAGACCGCGTCCACCGGCACGGCGGCCGGGTCGACCCCCTCGCGGGCGGCGATCCGCTCCCGCCGGGAGCCGATCGTGGCGAGCAGGCCCTCGTCGAAGCCGCCGAGGTTGGCCCCGGCCGACGTGGTCGCGTCGCCCGGGCCGAGGCCGTCCGGGTCGTCCGCGGTGGCCGAGGGCCGGGTGTGGAACCACGGGTCGGCCGCCGGATCGGCGGCCACCGGGTCGATCCCGATCAGCGACGAGCCGGCCGCGGTGCCGTCGGCCGCGCGGACGACCGAGCCCTCGGCGGGCCCGGACAGCCCCGGGAGGCGGGTGACGAGCCAGATCCCCAGCGGGTGGACGATCCCCAGGAGCAGGGTCATGACCAGCAGCACGCGCACGGCGGCCGCGGACTGGCGGGCGATGGTGGTGAGCATCAGATCCCCGGGACGAGACGGACGAGCAGGTCGATGAGGGCGATCCCGACGAAGGGTGTGACGACGCCGCCCAGGCCGTAGACCAGCAGGTTGCGCCGCAGCAGCGACGCCGCCGACGACGCGCGGTAGCGCACGCCCCGCAGCGCGAGCGGGATGAGCACGACGATGACCAGCGCGTTGAAGATCACCGCCGACAGG
>JAPLAT010000238.1 GCA_026393175.1 Pseudonocardiales bacterium | reverse complement strand
GACGAGCCAGGCCACCAGCCCCGTCAGCGCCAGCAGCATGATCACGGTGAGCCGCAGCCCGTCGAGCGCGTCACCGATCTGCCAGATGGTGTCCGCCGTCAGGGCGAGCGCCGCCGTGCCGAACGCCCCGACGAGGAGCTTGGACAGCCCCAGCAGCGCGCGGCCCGGGTTGTTCGCCCGGACCATCCCCACGAGCAGCCGCAGCCGGCCGCCGAGCCGGGAGGCCACGAACGTGACCTCACCGTCGTCGGTCGGGTCGGCGACGCGCCGGATCGGTGCGACGCCCGCGACCATCCGGTCCAGCCGCGCGGGCCGCCGCGCCCCCGCCGACCGCTCCGCTCCCGCACGGTTCGACCCCGAACGGTCCGCCCCCGGCCCGCCCGCCCCCGGCCGGTCGGACCAGCCGCCGAGCAGACCCTCTACCAGGCCGGGCACGGCCGTCCGGGCCGCCCGCAGCTGACCCAGGCCCAGCGCGGGCAACGACAGCACGCCGACCTGGCGCCGGGCCGACGCGTGCGCGACGAGCGGCACCCGCCCGGCCACGAACGGCATGTCGGTGAGGCAGACCGCGATGTCCCACCCCTCGTCCTCACGGCGCCGGGCGACGTCGTCCAGCAACGCCTCGGCCCCGCGGTCGCGGCGCGGGGCGATCGCGCCCCACCCCGTCCGCACCACCCAGCGCGTCGGGCCGTCCACCCGTGTCCCGAGCAGGTGGGCCAGGTCGCCGGCGAGCCGGCCGACGACCTGCGCGGGATGGTCCGGTGGCGTGGCGACGAGCCCGACGACCACGCGCCCGCCCGTCGCGGCGTCCTCCTGCCGTGGGTCCGGCATCTGGTCCCCTCCACCGATGGGCGCCGACGCGGGCGGCCGATCTCGGATACCGGTGGGGCCGCCGGCGTGCGCCCGCCGGCATCCGGTCGCGACGACCCTCACGCCGCGGTCATCTGCGCCCGGAGGGTGTGGAGCGTGTGGGTCAGCAGGCGCGAGACCTGGGCCTGGGAGAGCCCGATCCGCCTCCCGATCTCGGCCTGGGTCAGGCTCCCGCAGAAGCGCATCAGGATGATCGTGCGCTGGCGCTCGGGCAGCGCGTCCAGCAGCGAGCCGAGCGAGGCGCGGTGCTCCACGAGGGCGAACCGGGGTTCGACCTCCAGCAACGCCTCGGTGACGCGCTGCGGGACGCCGGACCCGTCACCGTTGCGCGCCGGCTCGTCGAGGGACACCGGGTACGAGGTGCCCTCCGCGGCGAGCGCCTCCAGGACGAGATCGACGCCGATGTCCAGCGCCTCGGCGATCTCGGCCGGGTTCGGGGTCCGGGCGAGGCGCTGGCTCAGCTCGGCGGTCACCCCGTGGATCAGGCCGATCACCCTGCGCACCCTGCGGGGCAACCGGATCGACGTCGACCGGTCCCGGAGGTGGCGCAGCACCTCGCCGGTGATCGTGGGCACCGCGGCCGCCAGGAAGTTGATGCCGCGCTCCGGCTCGAAGCGGTCCACCGCGAGGATCAGTCCCACGGTCGCCACCTGCTCGAGGTCGTCCGGGCTCTCGCCCCGCAGGCGGTACTTGCGGGCGATGTTCCGGGCGACCGGGTGGTACCCCTTGATCAGCTCGGCACGCAGCCGCGACCACTGCGGATGGCTCGCCGGCAGGGCACGGCTCGCGACGAACAGCGGCGCGAGGCGCTCGTAGCCGTTCTCGCGCCGCCGCGGCGTGGGTGCCGCCGTCTGCGTCATCGTCCGGGCCTCCTGTCCGCGCCCCGTGCCGGGCGCCCGCCGCTCGGTCACCCATCGTGGCGGGTCGGCCCGCGCGTCGCGTCCACCCGGCAGGAGCAACGGCACCCCGCAAGGTGGTCCCGGCGGGACGATGACACGGCACCCGGCCGGCCGCGCCGACCGGCGCCCGTCCGGAGCCGGCGGCGCCGCCCCAGGGGTGGAGCCGGTCCGCGGTGACGACGGGCACGAGGTCCCCGGGCCGCCCGCTCCCTACAGCGGGACGACCAGGCGCGCCTTCCCCTGCTCGGCGGCGTAGGTGAGCGTGTACCAGGTCCCCCCGCCCGCGGACTCGTCGCCGCGCGGGAACCCGATCACCAGCCCGCACCGGTCCACCATCCAACGGTTGCGCGCGTGGTAGGCGGCCCGGCCGAGCAGCGTGGCGCCCATCTCGACGACGTCGGTGAGGCGTCCCTCCGCCCGCAACCGCTCGACGACCTCGGCGGACCCGCGCGGCTGGTCGACGACCCGGCAGGGCACGACCACGGTCAGCGCGGAGTCGGTGTGCGCCGCCAGCCACTGCAGGGCGGCGGTGTCGACGCCGGGCGCCCCGCCGACCGAGAACCGGGTCGAGGGGCCGGCGAACGGCCGGAGGTAGGCCTCGAACGCGTCGGCCAGCGCGTCGACGGGGGCGTCGCCGATGCTGCGGGTGCCGGTGATCGCCACGCTGCGTTCCACTCGGTCGCGCTCCTCGGGACGGGGGTGGGGTGCGCGCACCGTACCGCCCGGATCCGGGGTGTCCCGGCCGACCGCTCGGCCGCCCGCCGACCGGGGCGGTCGGCGGGCGGACCGGCGCGGGGTGTTCGGTGGGCACAGCAGCCGTCCCACCCCGGGCGGCGGAACGGAGCACGCCCGTGCCGACCGCCCTTCCCGACGTGGCCACGATGCGCCGCGCGATCGAGCACGCGGTCCGCGCGCCGTCGGTGCACAACGCCCAGCCGTGGCGCTGGCGGATCGGGCCCGAGGGGATCGACCTGTTCGCCGACCCCGACCGGCACCTGCCCGCGACCGACCCCGAGGACCACGACCTGCTGCTGAGCTGCGGCGCGGCGCTGCACCACCTGCTCCTCGCCCTCGCGGCGCTGGGCACGTCCGCCCGGGTCGAGCGGTTCCCCGACCCCGGGCACCCCGGCCACCTGGCCCGGGTCCGGCCCACCGGCGCCGCGCCGGCCCCCGGCGCCGTCCGGCTGGCCGGGGCGATCGCGCTGCGGCACACCGACCACCGGCGTTTCGCCTCCCGTCCCGTCGAGCGGGCGGTGCTCGACGGGCTGGTCCGCACGGCGGCCGGCTGGGGCGCCCACCTGCACGTCGTGGGCGCGGGGGCCGCGCGGCGCCGGCTCGTCGAGCTGATGGGCCGCTCGGCGGGCCTGGGGCAGCAGCAGATCGACTACGCCGCCGGGATCGCCCGGTGGGCCGAACGCCGCCCCGGCGCCGGGGACGACATCGGCGCGGCCGTCGACGGCCGCCGGGCCGGGGGCGTCCCGGGGCGGCCGTCCCCCCGGGTCCCGCACGGCGTCGAGCACGTCGACGCCTCGGTCCTCACGGTGCTCTCCGCCCTCACCGACGACCGGCTCGGCACGCTGCGCGCCGGGGAGGCGTGCAGCGCGGTGCTGCTCACCGCCACCGACCTGGGTCTGGCGACGACGCCGTGGAGCCGGCCGCTGGCGGGACCGCGCGTCCGCGCCGCGATCGCCCGGGACCTCCCGGGCCCCGCCGTGTTCCCGCGGATCGTGCTGCGCGTCGGCCGCGCCCGCGACGGCGCCGAGGACCTGCCGGCGACCCCGCGGCGCCCGGTCGGGCAGGTCCTGGAGGTCGTCGGACCGGATCACCCCGCCGGGTGACCCGGGCCGCCTTGACATGAGTGGATGCGCATATGAGCATGTCGGTGTGACCACGACCGAGCACCGCCCTGCCGAGACCCACCAGCACACCCACGGCCCCGGCTGCGGCCACGAGTCGGTGCTGCACTCCGACCACGTCGACTACCTGCACGACGGGCACGTCCACCGCGAGCACCACACCCCCGAGGGCGTGCACTACGACGAGTGCGCCACCTGCACGTGCGGCAACTGCGACGACGCCTGCGCGGTCTGCGTCTGCGCCGACTGCACCTGCCCCACGTGCAACCACCAGGCCTGCGCCTGCGCGCACTGCTCGGACTCGTGCAACAACTGCGCCTGCGCCGACTGCAGCTGCCCCACCTGCACGCACGCCGCCTGATCCCGCGGCCGGGCCCGCTACCGGCCGAGCTCGGCCACGTGCTGCTCGGCGTTCCCGACGATGTGCCGCACGTGGTCGTCGAGCAGCCGGTAGACCCGCTCGCGGTGCCGTCGCTCCACGGCGACCAGCCGCGCCGCGCGCAGCACCCGCAGGTGCTGGGACACCAGCGGCTGGCTGACGCCCAGGGCCTCGACGAGCTCGCCCACCGACCGCGGGGCGGCGGACAGCTCCACCACGATCAGCAGCCGGACCGGCGTGGCGAGGGCGCGGAAGAGGTCCCCCATGGCCACGACCACGTCGGACCCGGCCCGCCCGCCGCCCGATCCACCGTCCACCGCCCGACCGTACGACATGCACGAGTGCCTATGCAGGCATGAGCGGCGGCCGGGTCGGGGGTGTCAGCCGCGGCCCTGCAGCGTGTAGGTGCGGAGCACGTCCTGGGTCGCGCCGTCCTCGTCGAGGTTGCCGTACTCGCAGGCGTCGCCGCCGGGCTGCCAGGCCCACGCCAGCGCCCCGGCGTAGCCCTCGACGGTCGTGTACGCCTCGACCTTGGCCAGCACCTGGTCGGCGCGCTCGTCGAACGTCCGCTCGCAGTCCGCGCCGTCGGCGCTGGCGTAGAGCCCGAACTCACCCACGATCACCGGCTTGCCCGCCGCGTTCTCCCGCGCGTCCGGCCCGTGGTTGGACTCCACCTCGTTCTCGTCGTACTCGTGCAGCGAGGCGATGTCCACCCCCGGGGACTCGTGCAACTCCCGGAACGACATCGGCCCG
>JAPLAT010000330.1 GCA_026393175.1 Pseudonocardiales bacterium | reverse complement strand
GGCGAACCGCACGCCGGAGACCGTGCGCTTGGCCCGGCTGATCCGCTGCGCCATCGTCGCCTCCGGCACCAGGTAGGCCCGGGCGATCTGCCGCGTCGTGAGGCCGCCGACGGCGCGCAGCGTGAGCGCCACCGCGGACGTCGGGGACAGCGACGGGTGGGCGCACAGGAAGAACAGCGCGGGCGTGTCGTCCGCGGCCCCCGCCGGGCCGGGCGGCGGCTCGGCGTCGACGCGCAGCTCCCGGTCGCGGCGGGCCGCCTCCGAGCGGCGGGCGTCGAGGAACTTCCGCCACGCCACCGTGACCAGCCAGCCCCTCGGGTCGGCGGGCGGCCCGTCCGGCCAGGTCAGCGCCGCCTGGATCAGCGCCTCCTGCACGGCGTCCTCGGCCGTCGCGAAGTCGACCCCGCGACGGACGAGGACGCCGATCACCGCGGGCGTCAGCTCCCGCAGCAGCAGGTCGTCCATCAGTGGCAGTCGGTGACCGTCGGCGAGGCGCCGAGGAGCGGCCGGATCTCGAGCCACTCGTGGATCGGCTTCCCGCCGGCGCCGGGGGCCGCCGACAGCTCGCCCGCCAGGGCGAGGGCCCGTTCGTAGCCGTCGACGTCGATGATCATCCAGCCGGCGATGAGGTCCTTGGTCTCGGCGAAGGGCCCGTCGGTGACCGGCGGCCTGCCCTCCCCGTCGTAGCGGACGAACGTGCCCTCGGGGGCGAGCGCCTGGCTGTCGACGTACTCGCCGGTGCTCTCCAGCCGCGCGGCGAAGTCGGACATGTACCGCACGTGGTCCTCGATCTCCTGCGGCGTCCACTGGTCCATCGGGACGTCGTTGACCGCCGCGGGCGCGCCCCGGTAGTGCTTGAGCAGCAGGTACCTCGCCATGCCGGTTCTCCTCCATCCGGTGCGGTCCCGGTGACCGCGTCCACCCCGGGGACGGAGCCGCCGGGCCGGTCTCGACATCGTCGCCGGGATCTTTTCTCAGGCGTCCCAGACCGCGGCGATCCCGGCCGCCGCGGCGGCGGACTGGGCCCGCCCGGCGCGCGCCGACCCGGCCCGGCGGGCGGGATCGAGGACGTTGCGGCCGATCGCGGCGACGGCGGCCGCGTCCGGGCTGACGACCGCCACCCGGGCCCCGCCGGCCGCAGCGCCGCCACCTGCGGCGCCAGCGCGGCCTGCGGTCCGATGCCGCGGACGATCGGCGCGAGCACGACGACCCGCTCCGCGCCGCAGGCGAGGTCGGCGTTGACCGGCGACCGGACCCCGCCGTCGACGAACCGGGTGCCGCCCGCCGTCACCGGCGGGTAGACGCCGGGCACCGCGCAGCTCGCGGCCACGGCCGTGACGAGCCCGACCCCGGACTCCCGGTCGAGCACGCGGAACGCGCCGTCGTGGGCGTCGACGGCGGTGATCCGCAGCGACCGCTGCGGCCACTCCTGCACCGGCAGCCGCCTGCCGATCACGGCGATCCGCTCCGCCTCGGGCACGGTGCGGGCCCGCAGCGCGACCCGCCCGATGCGCGCCCGCACCCGCTGCGGGTCGCGCGAGCCGACCAGGGCCAGGCCGAACCGCAGCAGGGTGCCCTTCCCGACCGTCGCGGCGACCTCCCCGGCCGGGTCGGCGAGCTGCGCGGCGTAGCGCTCCTCCACGTCGACGCCCGTCGCGAGCTGCGCCCCCACGACCGATCCCGCCGAGGTGCCGACGACGTCGTCGGCTGCGCGCAGGTCGACCCCGCGCTCCGCGAGCCCGGCGAGCATCCCCAGCATCCAGGCGATCCCGGTGATCCCGCCCCCGCCGAGCACCAGCGCACGTCCCGTCACCGGGCCATGATCACGCCTGCGGCGCCGCCGTGCCAGCCCCCGGGGCGCGCAGCGCCACCACCGCGAGGACGGCGAGCAGCGCGGTGTCGACGGCCAGCAGGCCGCGCTGCAGCAGCCCGAACGGCACGCCGCTCACCTCCTGCACCGCCACCGGCGAGCCGGGTGCCAGCCCGAGCAGGACGGGCACCACGAGGACGAGGGCGAGCCCGGCCAGCACGCGGACGAGCAGGCCGGCGCGCCCGCCGATCCGCCGCCTCACCGCCAGCCCGGCCGCCGGCAGCGCGAGGAACGCCGTCGCACCGGCGACCGCGTGGACGACCGCGCCCGGGGTGGGCGGGGCGGCCGCGACCCCGGTCGGGACGGCCGCGAGCAGCGCCAGCGCGGCGCACCAGACCGCGAGCAGGCGCCCGGCGGGGGCGCGCAGGCGGGCGTGCCCGGCTCGGCGCAGCGCGGCCAGCACCCCGCCGGAGCCGGCCGCGAGGGCGAGCACGGCACCCGCGAACAGCGCGCCGTACGGGCCGAGCGCGAACTCGCTGAGCATCGCGAACGCCGGGCCCGGGACGGGCACCAGCACGTGCAGGGCACCGATCAGCGCGACGGCAACGGCCAGCGCGGCCAGCCCGGCGGCCGCAGGCGGCCCGGGCCCGGCGAGGACCGGCGGGCGGGCGGCGACGACCATGCGCGGGCTCCTGACGGCTCACGGGGCGCGCGGACCGTCCGCGCACCCCGCTGCCGGGTACCCCCGGGCCGCTCCCTCACCCCTCGCCGTCGGTGCGGGCCGGTGCGCGGACCAGTCGCTCGGAGGTGTCCTGGCGGGCCAGCCGCACCACCACCGCGACGAGCACCGCGGCCAGCGCCACCAGCAGGCCGGTGCCCAGGTTCAGCCCCACGCCGTTGACCAGCACGAACGACAGGCCGCCCGCGAACAGGCAGTAGTAGGTGGTCGGGATGATGGTCTTGCGGATGAGGTCGCCCTCGCGGCCGAGCAGCCCGACCGTCGCCGAGGCCGCGACGACGTTGTGCACGGTGACCATGTTGCCGGCGGCCCCGCCGACGGCCTGGGTCGCCACGACGGTCTCCGGGCTCGCCCCGATGTTCTCCGCGGTCGCGAACTGGAACAGCGAGAACGTCAGGTTGCTGACGGTGTTGCTGCCCGCGATGAACGCCCCGAGCGCGCCGATCCACGGCGCCAGCACCGGCCACGCCCCGCCGACCAGGACGGAGGCCCCCTCGGCGAGGGTGATCGGCATGCTCGACAGCCCCGAGCTGTTGTACTCCGGGCCCGAGTTGATGAGGATGCGCACCAGCGGCAGCGCGAACAGCAGGGCCACGGCGGCGCCCGCCAGCTGGCTGCCCGCGACCCGCCAGGACTGCGCGATGGCCGGCCCGCTCATCCGGTGCAGGCCGTAGGTCACGAGGCAGGCCACGATGAAGATGAAGCCGGGCAGGAACACCGGCTGCAGCGACTCGGAGATGCCGGTGCCGAAGATGTCGTTCGCGTCGATCGTCAGCTCGGACAGGAACGTCTTCACGGGCTCGATCGTGCGGGTCAGGACGAGCAGCACGGCCACGACGACGTAGGGCGACCACGCGAGCCAGATGTTCATCCGGCGTCCGGCGACCTCGTCGCGGTCGGCCTCCAGGCTGCCGGTCCAGCGGTCCGACCAGCGCTCGCGCGGCGGGAAGTCCCACGTGTCCTTCGGCATGAGGAACCCGCGGCTGGAGGTGAACATGACCAGCGCGAGACCGATGAGGCCGCCGAGCAGCGACGGGAACTCCGGCCCGAGCAGCGCGGCCACCGTCACCGAGGGGATCGTCATCGCGAAGGCCGCGTAGAGCGCGAACTTCCAGACCTTCAGGCCGTCGGTGAACCGGCCGCCGAAGAACCCGGTGAGCATGCAGACCAGGAACAGCGGGATCAGCGTGCCGATGACGCCGTGCATGGCCGCGACCTGGAAGCCCAGCGTCTGCAGGTAGCCCGTCTCGTCCACGCCCAGCGCCGCCATCCGCGCCATCACGCCGGGGTCGCCCGCCAGGCCGTCGCCGAGACCGGTGAGCACGGGCGTGCCCGCGGCGCCGAAGCTCACCGGCGTGCTCTGGATGACCAGGCCGACCATGACCGCCGCCATCGCGGGGAAGCCCAGGGCGAGCAGCAGCGGGGCCACCACCGCGGCGGGCGTGCCGAAGCCGGAGGCGCCCTCGATGAACGACCCGAACAGCCAGCCGATGATGATCGCCTGGACCCGGCGGTCCGCGCTGACCGTGGTGAACCCGGCGCGGATGGTGGCCAGCGCGCCGCTCGCGGTGAGCGTCTGCAGCAGCAGCAGGGCGCCGAAGATGATGTAGAGCAGGCCGATCGCGATGATCAGCCCCTCGACGCTCGCCGCGGCCAGCGTCGCGGCGTCCATGCCCCAGACGAGGGCTCCGACGGCGACGGCGGCGGCGAACCCGACCGGCATCGCGTACTTGGCCGGCCAGCGCAGCCCCACGAGCAGGACCGCGACGACCAGGATCGGGGCGAGGGCGGCTGCGCTGAGCAGCGCGAGGTTGTCCACGGTGACGGCCTCCGGGAAGTCAGGGTGCCCGGAGGGTCACATCTCGCCCGTTCGGGGGCAAATCGTGGCGCTGTTCGGAGGGCCGGCGATCACCGTCCGTCGCTGACGCCGAGCGCGCGGGCGGCGAGCTGGGCCAGGTGCACCGGCTCGCGGGTGCCCGCCTGGCGCAGCTGGGTGCGGCAGCTGAACCCGTCGGCGAGCACCTCGGTGCCGGGGTCCGCGGCCCGCACGGCGGGCAGCAGCACCCGCTCCGCACAGGCCATCGACACCTCGTAGTGGCCCTTCTCGAAGCCGAAGTTGCCGGCCAGCCCGCAGCAGCCGGAGTCGAGGACCTCGGCGTCGATGCCCAGCGCCGCCATCACCGCGGTGTCGTCGTCGGTGCCCAGCTCGGCGTGCTGGTGGCAGTGCACCTGCACGAGCGCCTTCTGCCGCTCCCCGGTGACGGCCTCGGCGAGCTCGTCGGTGTGCGCGGCGAGCACCTCGGCGAAGGTCCGGACCCCGGTCGCGAGCTTCTGCGCGAGCGGCTCGTCGGGCAGCAGCTCGCGCCCGTCGGAGCGCAGCGCGGCCGTGCAGGACGGCTCCAGCCCCACGACCGGCACGCCCTCGGCGAGCCACGGCGCGACGGTGCGCAGGCTGCGCCGCAGCACACGGCGGGCGGCGTCGACCTGGCCGGTGGAGGTCCACGTCAGCCCGCAGCAGACCTCCCGGGGCGGCAGCTCGACGGTGTACCCGAGCCGGGTCAGCACCGCGACGGCGTCGGCGACGAGCCCCGGGTCGAAGTGGTTGGAGAACGTGTCGGGCCACAGCAGCAGCCGCCCCCGCTCCCCCGCCGGGTCCTTCGGGGCGCTGAAGGTCCGGGTGAACGGTGCGCGGGCGATGCGCGGGATCGGCCGCTCCGGGGTGATGCCCCCGGCCCGCTTGGCCAGCGCCCCGAGCGGTCCGCGGGCGGCCGCGTTGAGGACGTCCACCACCCGGGCCGGGAGCCGCCCGACCAGCCGCAGCCAGCGCGGCAGCGCCCCCATCGCGTAGTGCGAGGCCGGGCGGACCTTGCCGCGGTAGCGCTGGGCCAGGAACTCGGTCTTGTACGCGGCCATGTCGACGCCCACGGGACAGTCGCGCTTGCAGCCCTTGCAGGACAGGCACAGGTCCAGCGCCTCGGCGACCTCGGGCGAGTCCCACCCGCCGGTGATCACCTCGCCCTTGGCCATCTCGAACAGCAGCCGCGCCCGGCCGCGGGTGGAGTGCTGCTCCTCACCGGTGGCCCGGTAGCTCGGGCACATCACCCCGCCGGTCGCGGTGACGCACTTGCCGACGCCCAGGCAGCGGCGGGTGGCCCGGGTGAACGAGCCGCGGTCGTCGTGGAAGGCGAGCATCGGGGCGTCGGGCATCGTCGGCAGCCCGACGAACACGCGCAGGTCCTCGTCCAGCTTGCGGGGCCGGACGACCGAGCCGGGGTTCATCCGGTCGTCCGGGTCCCAGATGCCCTTGAACTCGGCGAACGCGTCGATGATGTGCGGCGGGTACATGCGCGGCAGCAGCTCGGCGCGGGCCGTCCCGTCGCCGTGCTCCCCGGACAGCGACCCGCCGTGCGCCACGGCGAGGTCGGCGGCGTCCTCCATGAACCGCCGGAACCCGGCCACGCCGGGCACGGTGAGCAGGTCGAAGTCGATGCGGACGTGCAGGCAGCCGTCGCCGAAATGGCCGTAGTAGGCGCCGCGGCGGCCGTGCTGCTCCAGGAGCGCGTCGAACTCGCGCAGGTAGGCGCCGAACCGCTCGGGCGGCACGGCGGCGTCCTCCCAGCCCGGCCAGGCCTCGTCGCCGTCCGGGGAGCGGGTGAGAATCCCGGCGCCGTCCTCGCGGATCCGCCACAGCGCCTTCTGCTGGGCCGGGTCGCCGACGACGATGCCCGAGGCGTCCGGCACCGCGGCGACGACGGCGCGGGCGGCCGCCTCCGCCTCGGCGCGCGTCGCGCCGCCGGTCTCGACGTAGAGCCAGCCCGCCCCCTCGGGCAGCGCCCGCGTCGCGGTCTCCAGCGGGTTGGTGGCCCGCAGCGCCGCGATGAGCCCCGCGTCCATGCCCTCGATGGTGAGCGGGCCGAGCTCGCGGATCGGCATGACGTGGTCGGCCGCGACGTAGGCGTCGGGGAAGCCGAGGACGGCCAGCGCCCGCACCGGCGGCGACTCGACGAGCCGCACCGTCGCGCCCAGCACCGTGGCGCAGGTGCCCTCCGTGCCGACGAGCGCCTTGGCGAGGTCGAAGCCGTTCTCGGGCAGCAGCTGGTCGAGGTTGTAGCCCGACACCCGGCGGGTCAGGTCGGGGAACGCGGCGCGGACGTCGTCGCCGATGCGGTCGCGCAGGTCGCGCAGCTGCCCGGGGATGCCCTTGGCGCCCTCGGCAGGCTCGGCGTGCGCCCCGGCCGGGCCGAGCTCCAGGCGCTGGCCGCGGTAGGTGAGGACGTCGAGCGCGTGGACGTTGTCGACCGTCTTGCCCCAGGCCACCGAGTGCGAGCCGCAGGCGTTGTTGCCGATCATGCCGCCGAGCGTGCAGCGGTTGTGCGTGGACGGGTCGGGGCCGAACGTCAGCCCGTGCGGGCGGGCCGCCTCGCGCAGTGCGTCGAGCACGACGCCGGGCTGCACGCGGGCGGTGCGGGCGTCCGGGTCGATCTCGGTGATCTCGGTCAGGCGCGTCATGTCCAGCAGCACGGCCGGGCCGACGGACTGGCCGGCGATCGACGTGCCCGCGCCGCGCGGCAGCACCGGCACCTCGTGGGCGCCGCACACCGCGACGGCCGCCTCGACGTCGTCGGTGTTGCGCGGGGTGACGACCCCGATCGGCACACGCCGGTAGTTCGACGCGTCGGCCGACCACATCGCCCGGGAAGCGGCGTCGAACCGGACCCTGCCGGACACGGCGCGGGTCAGGTCCTGGCTGAGGTCGGCGAGATCGGCTTCGAGGCTCACCCCGTCAGTGTGCGGGGCGCCCGGCGCGCGCACCCGCCGGGGCCGTCCCCGGCACCGAGAGGTCGGTCACGACCCTCGCGCCGGCGGGCGGGGTCGGCGCGAGGGTCGGCGTCGGCCGACGGCGCGGCGTCGGCCTGCGGCACCGGGAGCGCTCCTACCCGAGGGTGAAGGGGTCGCGGGTGCCGCCGGTCAGCTCGACCCAGACGGACTTGGTCTCGGTGTACTCGGTGATCGAGTCCACGCCGTTCTCCCGGCCCAGCCCGCTGGCCCCGTACCCGCCGAACGGCACACTCGGCGCGACCACCCGGTAGGCGTTGATCCACACGGTGCCGGCCCGGATCCGGGCGGCGACGCGGTGCGCGCGGTGCACGTCCTTCGTCCACACCGCGCCGGCGAGGCCGTACGGGGTGTCGTTGGCCAGCTTCACGGCCTCGTCCTCGTCGGTGAAGGTGACCGCGGAGAGCACCGGGCCGAACACCTCCTCCCGGAACACCGTGTCGGTCGGCTTCACCGACAGCACGGTCGGCTTGACGAACAGCCCCCCGAGCCCCTCGTCGGCCGATCCCCCGAAGGCGACGGTGGCGCCCTCCGCGCGGGCGGTCTCCAGGTAGCCGACGACCTTCTCGTACTGCGGCGCGTTCGCCACCGGGCCCATCTCGGTCTCCGGGTCGTTCGGGTCGCCCAGCCGGATCCGGGAGGCCCGCTCGGCGACCAGCGAGACCAGCTCGTCGTGGACGTCGGCGTGCACGATCAGCCGCGACCCCGCCATGCAGGTCTGCCCGGTCGCCGCGAACACGCCGGCGACGAGCCCGTTCGCCGCGGCCTGCAGGTCGGCGTCGGCGAACACCACCTGCGGCGACTTGCCGCCCAGCTCCAGGGTGACCTTGTTGAGGTTCTCCGCCGCGGCGTGCGCGACGGCCCGGCCGGTGGCGGTGGAGCCGGTGAACGCCACCTTGTCCACGCCCGGGTGCGCCGCGAGGTGCGCACCGGTCTCCCGGGACAGGCCGGTGACCACGTTGACGACGCCGGGCGGGAACCCCGCCTGCTCGACGAGCTCGGCGAACCCCAGCGTGGACGCGGGCGCGTGCTCGGACGGCTTGATCACGACCGTGCAGCCTGCCGCCAGTGCGGGGGCGAGCTTCCACGTCATGAGCAGCAGCGGGGAGTTCCACGGCGTGATCGCCGCGACGACCCCGACGGGCTCGCGCCGGGTGTAGACGAGGTAGTTCGGGTTCGGGGTGGGGATCTGGCGCCCCTCGAGCGTCGTCGCCAGCCCGGCGTAGTAGTGGTACCAGCCGCCCAGCCCGGTGAGCTGGCCGATCATCTCCCGGTACAGCTTCCCGGAGTCGTTGACCTCCAGCCGCGCCAGCCGCTCGGCGTTCTCGCCGATGAGGTCGCCGAGCCGGCGCATCAGCGCGGCACGGGCGAAGCCGGTGGTCGAGCCCCACTCCCCGTCGAGCGCGGCCCGGGCGGCGGCGACGGCGGCGTCGACGTCCTCCGGGCCGCCGTCCGGGATCGACGCCCACGCCTGCCCGGTGTACGGGTTCTGCGACTCGAACCGCCGACCGGACGCCGCCTCCACGCCCTTGCCGCCGATCAGCATCGTGAACCGCTCGAGATCCGCCACGTCGCGTCCTCCCTGGCCCGGTGTGTCGTCCGCAACGTAGTGCGGTCGCCGGGCCGACCGCCATCCGCCGAGCGCGGGCCGTCGCCCGGCTGCCGCTATCCCGTCGTCGCCGGGTCGCCGCCGGCCGCGGTGTCCGGCGGGCCCGGGGCGGGTTCCGCGGGGGTGGGGGCGGGCCCGTGGTCCCCGTCGCCCCCGTGACCGTGGCCCCCGTGACCGTGACCGTGACCGTGGCCGTGGCCCGCCGCGGGACCGCGCCCCGCCGCCCCGCCGAGCGGGACGTCGCCCGCCCGCAGCGGCGCGGCGTGGTAGCGGCCCTCGTGGGCGATGATCGGGCGCTGGTCGCCGGCGATCTCGGGGTGCCTCGCCTCGACCTGCTGGCGCTTGTCCCACTGCCGCCGCAGGTGCGTGACGTACTCGCGGTCGCCGTTGTAGGTGCCCCGCCAGGTCTGCGGCATCTGCTCCTTGGACAGCCCGGGGCTGGCCTGCCCGCCCAGGCTGAACCCGGCCGGGATCTTGCGGGTCTCGCCGCCGCACGACGGGCAGCCGGGCGCGGCGGCGTCGAAGGAGGCCAGGTACTCGAAGCGGTACCCGCACTCGCACTTGAAGACGTAGATCGGCATGGGGGCCTTCGGGTCTCGTGCGCGGAGCAGGGGCCGGACCCCTGCTCCGCGCACAGGGGCTACCAGTTCTCGATGGACCGGGTCAGGATCCCGGCGATGTCGTCCTCGGTCGGCGTCCGCGGGCAGGTCGCGAGCAGGCGGGCCTGCTTCCTCGTGCCGGGGACGAGGTCCGGGACGTCCGCCTCGGTGTAGCCGACGGCGCCGATCCCGTTGGGGATGTCGATGTCGCGCATCAGCGAGACGAGCACCGACGGGAGCTGCTCCGAGGGCGAGGAGTGCTTGTCGGCGCGCGGGTCCATCAGCTCCGCCGCCCGCAGGTGCCGCTCGGGGGCGGACTCGAAGGAGAAGCGGAACGCCTCGGGCGCGGTCAGCGACACCGACTGGCCGTGCGGCACCATCGGC
>JAPLAT010000495.1 GCA_026393175.1 Pseudonocardiales bacterium | reverse complement strand
CAGGTCCCTGGCCTCCAGGACGGGGGTCACGCGAGCACCAGCGTGAGCGTCGCGACGGCGCCGACGAGCGCCGCCGACGCCGCGACGAACGGCACCGAGACCGGCCGCTCCGGCACCTGCACGCGCAGCGAGCCGTTGTACCCGCGCAGCGCGAGCCCCTGCTCCAGGCGCCGCGCCCGGTCGAACGACCCGACGAAGATCGCGGCGGCCTGGCCGGCCACGCAGCGGTAGGTCGAGCCCCACGTGCGGAAGCCCAGCCGCCCGGCCTGCGCCTCGCGCACGGTCGTCGCGGTGTCCAGCAGCAGGAACAGCAGCCGGTAGACCAGGGCCGCCACCTCGGTGACCGCCGCGGGTACCCCGAGGCGCTCCAGCCGCGGCAGCGCGTCGGCCAGCGGGGTGCTGGCGGCGAACAGGACCAGGCACAGCAGGGCGGCGCTCGCCCGTCCGGCCAGGGCGGCCGCGGCGCCGAGCCCCTCGGGGGCCCACCGCACCAGCGGGTCGCCCCCGACCGCCACGAGCAGCGGCACCGACCCGACGGCGACGAACACGAGCGGCGCCCGCACCGCCCGCAGGACCTGCCCGGGCCGCAGCCGCAACGGCCCGAGCAGCAGCCCGAGCGCGCTCGCGCCCACGAGCGCCGCCCCCGGCCACGGCGGCAGCGCCACGGCGCAACCGAGCAGACCCAGAGCGGGCACCGCCTTCTCCCCCGGGTGCCGGTGCCGCCACGGGGAGGTGTGGGCCAGCGCGTCCAGCGCGTGCATCAGGCCGGGTCGGCGGGGGGTGCGGGAGCGGGGGTGCCGCGGCCGAGCCTGCGGCGGGTGTTCAGCGCGCCGAAGAGGTAGCCGAGGAACCCGGCGCCGATCGCGGCCTGCAGGGCGAACAGGGTGGACGCGGTCTCGGCCTCCGGCTCGAACAGCGGGGAGAACCAGGGCTCGTACCCGGGGTGGTCCGCCTCGATCCGCTCGACGGCGACCCCGTCGGCCCCGCCGAACGCGGTCTCGCTGCCGATGAACGCCAGCGGGATGACGGCGATGACCAGCACGGCCAGCACGAGCAGCCAGTTGACCAGCGTGGCGCGCGACATCTCAGGCCTCCTGCGGGGCGGGGGCGGCGGGGCGGGGGCGCAGGACGCCGAGGCGGCGCAGCTCGTCCGGGCTGACCGTGCTCAGCAGCCGGACCACCAGCACCGTGAGCAGCCCCTCGCACACCGCGAGCGGGACCTGGGTGACGGAGAAGATCGTGCCGAACTTGACGACGGAGCCGAGCACGCCGGAGGTGGCGTCGGGGTAGGCCAGCGCGAGCTGCACCGACGTCGTGGAGTAGGTGGCGAGGTCGGCCAGCGAGGCGGCCAGGAACACCCCGACCGACAGGCCCCCGCCCAGCCGCCGGACCAGCACGAACACGCCGTAGGCCACCCACGGGCCGACGACGGCGAGCGAGAACGCGTTGGCCCCCAGCGTGGTGATGCCGCCGTGCGCGATCAGCAGCGCCTGGAACAGCAGCACGATCGTGCCGAGCAGCGCCATCACCGGTGGCCGGAACAGGATGGCGCCCAGCCCGGTGCCGGTGGGGTGCGAGCTCGACCCCGTGACCGAGGGGATCTTCAGCGCCGACAGGACGAACGCGAACGCCCCGGCCGCGCCCAGCAGCAGCTTCGTGTCGGGGTCCGCCCGGACCTGCCGGACGACCGCGCGGGCGCCGTGGACGACGAACGGCGCCGCCGCCACCGTCCAGGCGGCCGCGTGCAGCGGTGGCAGGTACCCCTCGGCGATGTGCATGGCGGCTCCCGGGGGGGTCGGCGGCGGCGGGTCGACCGACCCTAGGGCCGCGGGTTGCCGGCCTGCAAGCCTGAACACGTCTTCAATCGTTGACGTGCGCGTGCAGCTCCACGTCGCCCACGACCCCGTCGGACACGACGTCGAGCAGCCGCCCGGTCAGGGCCCCGGTGATCCGGTAGCGGACCAGCCGCCCGTGGCGGTGGGCGGCGACCATGCCGTGCGCGCGCAGCAGCCGCAGGGCGTGCGAGACGGCGCTGTCGCTCATGCCCACGGCGAAGGCGAGATCGGAGACGCACAGGTCCCCCGCGTGGTGCAGGGCCAGCAGGATCGACAGCCGGTTGACGTCGCCGAGCGCGTCGAGCACGGCGGCGGCCTGCTGGACCTGGGCGGTGTCCGCCAGCACGGCCGCGGCGTCGCAGACCTGGTCCGGGTCGACGACCCGCCCGTCCCGGCGCGCCTCGGGGACCCTGTGCACGCCGCTATGCCCTCGCGGCCTTCGCCGCGGCCTTCGCGGCCTGCTTGAACTCGCGCACCTTGACCAGCGACTCCGCGTCGACGACGTCGGCCACCGAGCGGTGCGCGCCCTCCTCGCCGTACGCGCCCGCGGCCTCCCGCCAGCCCTGCGGGGTGACGCCGCGCTGCTTGCCCAGCAGGGCGGTGAAGATCTGCGCCTTCTGCGTGCCGAAGCCCGGGAGCGCGGCGATGCGGGCGAACAGCTCACGGCCGTCGGCCACCCCGGTCCAGAGCGCCGCGGTGTCCCCGTCGTAGGTCTCGACGACGTGTGCGGCGAGCGCCTGCACCCGCCCGGCCATGGACTTCGGGTAGCGGTGCACCGCGGGCGGCCCGGCCATCAGCGCGACGAACGCGTCGGGGTCGTGGGCGGCGATCTCGCGCGGGTCCAGCTCCGTGCGCCCCATCCGCTGCGCCAGCAGGGCGGGCCCGGCGAACGCGCGCTCCATCGGGAACTGCTGGTCCAGCAGCATTCCGGTGAGCAGCGCGAAGGGGTCGCGGTCCAGCAGCGCGTCGGCGTCGGCGTCCTGGCTCAGCTGCAGCGGCACCCCGTCAGCCTAGCGCCGGGCGGAAGGTGCATCCGGGAGGCGACCCCGGCCGGTAGTACCGGGTGCAAGCTCCCCTCCACCTCGACGAGAGGAAACCCTCCGTGCGTCGTCTCACCC
>JAPLAT010000512.1 GCA_026393175.1 Pseudonocardiales bacterium | reverse complement strand
GGACGCCAGGCCCGGCTCGTCGAGCTGCAGGAGGACCTGCGCCCCGGTGGCCCGACGGCGCGGCCACCGGCGTCGGCTCCATGCCCGGCGAGGACGTCCGCGAGGCCGCGGCCGTCGTCGTCGGCGAGCTGCCCGTGCTGCCGCACCTGCCGGAGCTGCCCGCCCGCGGCGTCGGGGCCGACATGATCGGGCGGACGGCGGCGCTGCTCGTCGACCTCGCCGTCGAGCTGCGGCCCTCGGGCTACCGGGTGGCCGACCGCCCCGGCGGCGACCACCGCCGGGCGGTCACCCTGCTGCGCGGGGACCTCGACGCGTTCGAGGAGGCCTGCGACCCGGTCCGCCCGGGCTGGGTGAAGCTGCAGGCCGCCGGCCCGTGGACGCTCGCCGCCTCGGTCGAGCTGCGCTCCGGTCACCGGGTGCTCACCGACCACGGGGCGGTGCGGGAGTTCGCCGAGAGCCTCGCCGAGGGCCTGCGGGTGCACGCCGCGGAGGTCGCCGCGCGCACCGGGGCCCAGGTCCTCCTGCAGCTCGACGAGCCGGGCCTGGCGTCCGTGCTGGAGGGCCGGGTGCCCACGCCGTCGGGCTACGGCACCGTCCGCGCCGTGTCCGCGAACGCCGCGCGCGACGTCCTGCGCGACGTGCTGGGCGCCGTCGGGGTGCCGGTGGTGCTGCACTGCTGCGCCGACCGGCCGCCGATGGCCGTGCTCGCCGACGTCGGCGCGGCGGGGATCGGCATCGACGCCACCCGGCCCGCCGTGCACGGGCGCACCGCGGTGCCCGCCGCGCTCGACGAGCTCGGCGCGGTCTGGGACGCCGGCACGCCGCTGCTGCTCGGGCTGGTGCCCGCGACGGCGCCGGGTCGCCCGGTCACCTCCCGCGAGCTGGCCCGCCCGGCGTTCGACCTGGCCGACCGGCTCGGCTTCGACCGCGCGCGGCTGGCGCGGCTCGCGGTGCCCACCCCGACCTGCGGGCTGGCCGGGGCCGACCCGCGCTGGGCGCGGCGGGCGCTGGCCCTGGCCCGGGAGATGGGCGAGGAGTTCCGCGACCCGCCGGAGACCGACGGCCCCTGAGCCGTCCACCGGGGACGCGGGGGCGTCAGTGCTCCTCGCGCTCCACCACCGCGCGGAGCGCGGCGAGGCCGCGCTCCAGGCCGCGCAGCGCCTCCACGTCGATCGCCGAGAGCATCCGGGCGCGCAGGTCGCGGCCCGCGGTGCCGACCCGCTCCAGCAGCGCCGCCCCCTCGGCCGAGAGGTCGACGAGCCGCACGCGGCGGTCGGTCGGGTCCTCGGAGCGGTGGACGAGATCGCGCCCCTCCAGGCGGTCCACGAGGCCGGTGACGGTGGCCAGGCCGACGCCGAGGGCCTGGGCGAGGTCGCCGTGCGGGAGGGGGCCGTCGGCCTCCAGCAGCAGCAGGACGCGGAACTGCTGCATGGTCAGGCCGGAGTCGAACAGCGGGTGCGGCCCGGAGCGGGCCAGGGCGCGGCGCAGCACCGCGTCGTGGGCGTCCACGGCCGCCAGCAGCGCGTCGCGGTCGGCGTCCACGTGGTCTCCTCACCCCCGGCTCAGGGAAGTCTCAGCTCGCGACTGATGGTCAGCCCCGACCGTAGTATTGGATCGGGCGCATGACGTGGCTCGCCCGACTCAGTCTGACCAACCGCGCGATCGTCGGTCTGGTGACGGTTCTCGTCCTGGTCTTCGGCGCGATCAGCGCCACGTCCCTGCGCCAGGAGCTGCTGCCCTCCCTCGACGTCCCGGTCGTCACGGTCGTCACGCCCTACCCGGGCGCCTCGCCCGAGGTGGTGGAGCAGCAGGTCACGAACCCGATCGAGGCCGCGGTGGCGGGCGTCGACGGGCGCACCGGCACCGAGTCGACGAGCACCGGCGGCAGCTCGGTGGTGACGATCGACCTGGCCTACGGCACCGACACCGACGCGGCCACCACCGCGGTCGAGCGGGCGATCGCCGGCGCCGCGCTGCCCGCGGACGTCACGCCGCAGGTGGGCAGCATCGGCACCGACGCGATCCCGGTGCTGCAGCTCGCCGTGTCGTCGAACCTGGGGGCCGACCGCGTCGCCGCCGTGCTGCGCGAGGACGTCGCGCCCCTGCTCGCCGGGCTCGACGGCGTCGGCGAGGTGACGCTCACCGGCATCGACGACCCGCGCGTGACGATCGACGTCGACCCCGCGGCGGCCGCCCGCGAGGGCGTGCCGCTCACCGCGGTCTCCTCGGTGCTGCAGGCCAACGGCGTGCGCGTGCCCGCGGGCGAGCTGACGCCGGACACCGCGCCCACCGCCGTCCAGGTGGGCAGCCCGATCACCGCCACCGACCAGGTCGCCGACCTCTACGTCACCGGGTCGCAGGGCCCGGTGCGCCTGGGCGACATCGCCACCGTCACCTCCGGGCCCGCCCCGGCCACCGGCTACACCCGCACCAACGGCGCGGACAGCATCGGCGTCGGGGTCACGAAGCTGGAGGACGCGAACACCGTCGCCGTGTCCGACGCCGTGCGCGACGCGCTGCCCGAGGTCACCGACCTGCTCGGCGGGGACGCGCAGGACGCCGAGGTCACCGTGGTGTTCGACCAGGCGCCGTTCATCGAGCAGTCGGTGGAGGATCTCACCACCGAGGGCCTGCTCGGGCTCGTCTTCGCCGTGCTGGTGATCCTCGGGTTCCTGCTGTCGGTGCGCGCCACGCTGGTGACGGCCGTGTCGATCCCGCTGTCGGTGCTGCTCGCGCTGATCGTGCTCAACGTCGGCGGCTACACGCTCAACATCCTCACCCTCGGCGCGCTGACCGTCGCCGTCGGGCGGGTGGTGGACGACTCGATCGTCGTCATCGAGAACATCAAGCGGCACCTGTCCGAGGGCGGGCCGCGGCGGGCGGCGATCCTCACCGGCATCCGGGAGGTCGCGGGCGCGATCACCGCCTCCACGGTGACGACGGTGGCCGTGTTCGCGCCGATCGGGTTCGTCGGGGGGCAGGTCGGCGAGCTGTTCCGGCCGTTCGCGGTGACGGTGTCGGCGGCGCTGCTGGCCTCCCTCGTCGTCTCGCTGACGGTGGTGCCGGTGCTCGCGTCGCTGTTCCTGCGCGGCCCGTCGGCGCCCGCGCACGCCGAGCCCGGCGCGGCGGGCGCCCCGACCCGCCTGCAGCGCGGCTACCTGCCGGTGCTGCGCGGCGCGCTGGCCCGGCCGGTGCTGTCGCTGGTGCTCGCGGTGGGGGTCCTGGCCGGCACGCTCGCGCTGGTGCCGCTGCTGCAGACCAACTTCCTCGGCGACGCGGGCGGCGACACGCTCACCGTGCGCCAGGAGCTAGACCCGGGCACCGGCCTGCCCGACGCCGACGCGGCCGCCCGCCGCGTCGAGGACGTGCTGGCCGCCACGGACGGGGTCGACAGCTACCAGGTCACCGTCGGGTCCCCGGCGGGCGGCTCGGTGCGCCTCGGCCCGCCCGGCAGCGGCGGCGGCGCGGCCACCCGCTTCTCGGTGACCCTCGCCGAGGACGCCGACGGCGTCGCCGTGGCCGAGGACCTGCGCGAGCGGCTCTCCGAGGTCGACGACGCGGGCGTGCTCACCGTCGCGGCCGGGCAGGGCGGGTTCGGCAGCGACCAGCTCGCCGTCGACGTCCGCGCCGACGACCCCGACGTGCTGGCCGAGGCCGCGGGACTGGTCGAGCGGGCCGTCGCGGACATCCCGGGCGCGGCCGACGTGCGCAACAACCTCGCCGCCGCCCAGTCCACGGTGGACGTGGCCGTCGACCGGCGGCTGGCCGCGGAGCAGGGGCTCACCGAGGCCCAGGTCGGGCAGGTCGTCGCGACGGCGCTGCGCGGCTCGACCGTCGGCACGCTGACGATCGACGGCGTGGAGTCCGACGTCGTGCTCCGCACCGGCGAGGCGCCCGCCGACCTCGCGGCCCTCGAGGCGCTGCCCGTCGGCGCGACGACGCTCGGCGAGGTCGCGACCGTCACCGCGACGACCATCGCGCCGAGCATCGAGCACGTCGACGGCGAGCGGAGCGCGCAGGTCACCGCCCGTCCCGCGGCCGACGACCTGGGCGCGGTCACCGCCGACCTGCGCGCCGAGCTGGACGAGCTCGACCTCCCCGAGGGCGCGACCGCGGAGATCGGCGGGGTCAGCGCCGAGCAGGGCGAGGCGTTCGCCCAGCTCGGGATCGCCCTGCTGGCCGCGATCGCGGTGGTCTACCTGGTCATGGTCGTGACGTTCCGCAGCCTGCTCCAGCCGCTGCTGCTGCTCGTCGCGATCCCGTTCGCCGCCACCGGCGCGCTCGGCCTGCTGGTGCTCACCGGCACCCCGCTCGGCGTCCCGGCGCTGATCGGCATGCTCATGCTCGTCGGGATCGTGGTGACCAACGCGATCGTCCTCATCGACCTGGTCAACCAGTACCGGCGCGCCGGACGGCCGCTGATGGACGCCCTCGTCGACGGCGCGGCGCAGCGCCTGCGGCCGATCCTCATGACGGCCGTCGCGACGGTGTTCGCGCTGCTGCCCATGGCGTTCGGGCTCACCGGCGGCGGCGCGTTCGTCTCCCAGCCGCTGGCCGTCGTCGTCATCGGCGGGCTGGTCAGCTCCACGCTGCTCACGCTCGTACTGGTCCCGGTGCTCTACCTGCTCGCCGAGCGCGGGCGCGAGCGCCGCCGCGGCGGCCCGCTGGACCCGGCCGCCCCGGACGGCGACGACGTGCCGCCCACCCCCGCCCCGGCCGCGCCCGCCCCGC
>JAPLAT010000409.1 GCA_026393175.1 Pseudonocardiales bacterium | reverse complement strand
GGCGTGCATGTCACCGCCGCCGAGCGACTCGTCGTCGGACACCTCCCCGGTGGCCATCTTCACCAGGGGTGGGCCGCCGAGGAAGACCTTGGAGCGGTTGCGGATCATCACCACGTAGTCGCACATGCCCGGGATGTAGGCCCCGCCCGCGGTGGAGTTGCCGAACACCAGCGCCAGGGTGGGCAGGCCCAGGGCGCTGTGCTGGGTCAGGTCGTGGAACAGCTGGCCGCCGGGGACGAAGATCTCGGCCTGGGTCGGCAGGTCGGCCCCGCCGGACTCGACGACGTTGATGATCGGGAGCCGGTTCTCGCGGGCGATCGCCATGCCGCGGAAGACCTTGCGGAAGGTGAACGGGTTCGACGCCCCGCCCCGGACCGTCGGGTCGTGGCCGATGATCATCGACTCGACGCCCTCGACGACCCCGATCCCCACGACCACGCTGCCACCGACCGGGAACTTGGTGCCCCACGCGGCGAACGGGCAGAGCTCCAGGAACGCGGTGTCCGGGTCGAGCAGCAGCTCGATCCGCTCGCGGACGAGCAGCTTCCCCCGCTTGCGGTGGCGCGCGACGTACTTCTCCCCGCCCCCGCCGTTGGCCAGCGCGAGCTGCTCGGAGATCGCGGTCAGCTGGGCCGTGAGCCCTTCGCGGTTGCCGATGTAGTCCGGGGCACGGGTGTCGACCCGGTCGGGCAGCACGTCAACCAACTTCTCCTCCATGGCGGCATCGACGTCGATCTCCTGACCGGTTACGTTAGCGGTTGCTAACGTCCTGCGACAACGGGGTGCGCACGTTTCGCGTGGTGCGGATCCCGGCCCGGCACACCGGAGGAGCCCTCATGACCCAGCTGGACCAGCACGTCGCGGTCGCGCAGCCGGACCCGTGGACGACGCCGGAGCGGCTCGCCCTACGTGACCTGGCCCTGTCGTTCACCCGCCGGGAGATCGCCCCGCACCTGTCCCGGTGGGAGGAGGAGGGCGAGCTGCCGCGGTCGCTGCACCGGGCCGCGGCAGAGGTCGGGCTGCTCGGCATCGGGTTCCCGGAGGAGGTCGGGGGCAGCGGCGGCGACCTGCGGGACCTGGTGCTGCTCACCGAGGCCGTGATGGAGGCGGGAGGGTCGTCGGGGGTGCTGGCCAGCCTGCTCACCCACAACATCGCGCTCCCGCACATGGTCGCCGCGGGCGACCCCGACCAGATCCGCCGCTACGTCGCACCCACCCTCGCCGGGGAGAAGATCGGCAGCCTCGGCATCACCGAGCCCGACACCGGGTCCGACGTGGCCGGGATCCGGACCACCGCGCGCCGCGAGGGCGACCACTACGTCGTCAACGGGGCGAAGCTCTTCATCACCTCCGCGGTGCGGGCCGACTTCGTCACCACCGCCGTGCGGACGGGCGGGCCGGGGGCCTCGGGCATCTCCCTGCTCGTGGTCGAGCGCGGCACGCCGGGCTTCACCGTCTCGCGCACGCTGAAGAAGATGGGCTGGCTGTGCTCGGACACCGCCGAGCTCGGCTACTCCGACGTGCGGGTGCCCGCGGCGAACCTGGTCGGCCCGGAGAACAGCGGTTTCCTGCAGATCATGCAGCAGTTCCAGGTGGAGCGGGCCTTCCTCGCCGTGCAGTCCTACGCCACGGCCCAGCGCTGCCTGGACCTGACCCTGGAGTGGGTGAAGCAGCGCGAGACCTTCGGGCGGCCGCTGTCCACCCGCCAGGTGGTGCGGCACAAGATCGTCGACATGGCCACGGCCGTCGACGTGGCCCGCACCTACACCCGCGCCGCGGTCGACCGCATCATCGCGGGTGACACCGACGTGCGGATGGTCTCGATGGCCAAGAACCAGGCCGTGGAGGCCTGCGCGCTCGCCGTCGACACCGCGGTGCAGCTCTACGGCGGGATGGGCTACCTGCGCGAGACCGAGGTGGAGATGCATTACCGCGACTCCCGGATCCTCGGGATCGGCGGCGGCACCACGGAGATCATGAAGGAGATCATCGCCAAGCACATCGGCCTGTAGCCGCCCCGACGACCCATTCCTGCGCACATCGACGAGCGAGGAGCTCCCGTGGACTACGACCAGTACGAGTACCTGACCTTCGAGCGTCCCTCCGACGGCGTCCTGCTGATCACCATCAACCGTCCGGACCGGCTCAACGCCACCAACAAGCGGCTGCACTGGGAGCTCGGCAACGTCTGGCTCGACGTCGACGCCGACGACGCGACGCGGATCGCGGTGATCACCGGTGCGGGCAAGGCGTTCTCCGCCGGCGGCGACCTCGACATGGTGGTCGAGCAGGTCAAGGACTTCAAGCAGATCGCGGCCATCGCCAAGGAGGCCGCCGACCTGGTCTACAACATCGCCAACTGCCAGAAGGTGGTGATCTCGGCGATCAACGGGGTGGCGGTCGGCGCCGGACTGGCCGCGGCGCTGATGGCCGACATCTCGGTGATCGCCGAGGACGCCCGGCTCACCGACGGGCACCTTCGCCTGGGCGTCGGTGCGGGCGACCACGCGGCCATCATCTGGCCGATCCTGTGCGGTATGGCGAAGGCCAAGTACTACCTGCTCACGGCCGAGTTCATCGATGGTCGCGAGGCTGAGCGGATTGGCCTGGTCAGCCGCTGCGTCCCGCGCGACGAGGTCGTGGACACGGCCCTGCAGGTCGCCGACGGCCTCTGCCGTGGGCCCCAAGCGGCCCTGCGGTGGACCAAACGCTCATTGAACAACTGGCTGCGCCAGGCCAGCCCGATCTTCGACGCTTCGCTCGCGCTGGAGATGCTCTCGTTCTTCGACGACGACGTGGTCGAAGGGGTGACGGCCATCAGGGAGAAGCGGCCGCCGGTCTTCCCCTCGACGCAGCCGGCCCCCGGGGCATGACCGCCACCGGGGAGTACCGCTCCGTCTTCGCGCCCGACCTCTTCGCGGGCCGGACCGTCGTCGTGACGGGTGGTGGCAGCGGAAT
>JAPLAT010000252.1 GCA_026393175.1 Pseudonocardiales bacterium | reverse complement strand
GCGGGCGTCAGGTCCGCAGCGCCTTGCGGAACAGGACCATGTCGTCGCCGTCCTCGAAGTAGTCGCGGACGCGGGCCTCCTCGGAGTAGCCGCACGCGAGGTAGAAGGCCCGGGCGCGGTCGAACGCGGGTAGGGCCGAGGTCTCGACGAGGAGCAGCCGTTGGTCGCGTGAGCGCAGGTCGTCCTCGACGTGGCGGAGGAGCGCGGCCCCGCGGCCCTGCCGATGCCGGTCCCGCCGGACCCCGATCATGGTCAGTTCCCAGGTGCGGTCGGTCGCGGTGACCGGTTCGCAGTAGGCGACCGCGAGGAGCTCGCCGTCGACGTCGTCGACCACGCAGGTGTGGCCCTCGGCCTCCCGGCCGGCGAAGTAGTCCTCCAGCATCGTCTCGACGATGCCGGACTCCTCCGGGCCGAACAGCTCGCAGGCGACGGCGAGCGCGACGACGGCGGCCGCGTCGGAGCGGGTGACGGATCGGATCATGCGTCGGAATGTACTGTCCGATACACAATTGTCGAGAGGATAAGCGTGCGGACCGAACCGACGACGGCGAAGGGCCGGGCCACCGTGGCGCGCGTTCTCGACGCGGCCTGCGAGCTGTTCGCCCGGCAGGGGATCCGCGCCACCACCCTCGACCAGATCGGTGCCCTGTCGCGGACCGGGCGCGGCCAGCTCTACCTCTACTTCGCCGGGAAGCCCGACCTGGTGGCCGCCGTCGTCGCCCAGCAGGTGCAGCGGGTGCTCGACGCCCAGCAGCCGTTGCTGGGCTCCATGGGCACCGCCGCCGACGTGCGGGAGTGGTGCGCGACGGCGGCCCGGCAGTACTCGGTCGACGATCCGATCCGGTGCCCGCTGGGCTCGGTGGTGCACGAGCTCGGCGAGCGGGACGGGCCCGCCAGGGCGGCACTGGCGGAGGGGTTCGACCGGTGGCGCGTCCAGCTGGCGAAGGGGCTGCGTCGGGTCGAGCAGCGCGGGGAGCTCGTGGCCGGCGCCGACCCCGACGCGATCGCGGCCGCGCTGCTCGCCGCCTACGAGGGCGGTGTGTTGCTGGCCGGTGCCGCGCACGACCCGGCGCAGCTGCGGATCGTGCTCGACGCGGTCGCCGGTCTGGCGCTCGGCCCGGCTTCGGTGCACTGAGCGCACGGCACGCGCGGGTCGGCGTGGCGCCCCCGGGGCCCGAGCCGCGCGCCCGACACGGCAGGCGGAAGCAGCGACACGCGGCCCGACCACCGCGGTGCGGGGTCCGACCCGCGGGGCTCACCCGACGGGCGGTCGCGCCGGGGCACCGTCCGCGTCGTCCGGGGAGGCGGTGAAGAACGAGATCTTGCCGTCGGCCTCCAGAACCGCCAGGTCCACGTCGGTCAGCCGCCGCACCCCCTGCTCGCGCGCCACCGCCATGAGGTCGTCCAGGGAGACCCGCTCCCGGCGCAGGACGTCGGTCAGCAGCCGCCCGCGTTCGAGCACGACGACGGGCACCCCGTGCGTGACGGGCCGTACCGACGGCCAGTGGACGTTGACCCAGGACACGGCGACCGTCAGCAGCGCGAAGACGCCGACCGCCAGCACGGCGGCGGTGATCGAGTAGTCCTGCTGCGTGACCGCCTGCTGCACCAGATCACCCATGGTCACGTAGAGCAGCAGCTGGAACGTGCTCAGCTCACCGAGGGTGGACCGGCCGGCGACGCGGGTCACCAGCCACAGGACCCGAACACGACCACCGCGCGAACGATGATCTCCATCACGGCACCAGTGCCGTGCGGAATCCCACGCCGACCACGGGGGCGCCGTCGTCGAGCACCGCGACCTCGCCGGAGGCCCCCCACTGACTGGACGGTTGGACGTAGGCGTCGAAGTCCACCGTCAGCACGTCTCCCGGGGGCGGATCGAACGTCCAGTAGACGTGGTCCGCGTCGGCGGTCTGCGACGCCGGTTCCGGGTCGAGCCCCTGCTCCTCGTAGATCGCGAAGTAGTCGGCCGTCACGGCGAGCGTCACGGGCCCGTCGAACCCGCCCGGGTGTTCGACGGTGACCGTCCACGGCACGTCGAGTCCCGCACGGGCGATCCACGCGTACTCCACCGACACCGTGTACCCGCCGGCCGTGGCCGAGGTGGTGCTCGTCCGTACACCGAGCAGGCCTGCCGCCCCCGCGAGCACGACGACCAGCAGCAGAGCCGTCGCGGCCCGGCGCCAGCGGAGCGGGCGCGGACCCGCCGAGGCCGGACGCACGTCGCCCAGGGTGGAGTCGCGGTCCATCCGACCGACTACCCGGGACCGGATCCGAGTAGTCGGTGGACGCCCGCGCGGATCAGGTCCGCGCCGCGGCCGGGTCCGGCCCGCCCGGACGGGCGGCGGCCGTCGCGCGCAGCCGGCCGATCGCCCGGTGCTGGGCGACGCGCACGGCGCCCGGCGTCGTCCCGAGCATCTCCGCCACGTCCGCGGCCGGCAGGCCCAGCGCCACCCGCAGCACGACGACCTCGCGCTGCACGGCGGGGAGCCGGGCGAGCCAGTCGCCGAGCTCCCGGCCCAGCTCGGCGACCAGGACGCGGGACTCGGGAGCGTGCGCGGGATCGGCCGCGAGCTGCGGCAGGGCGTCGGGGCCGTCGGTGCGCACGCGGGGATCGATCCGGTCCCGCCCGCGTCGGCGCACCACGTCCGTCACCACGTTCCGGGCGACCCGGTGGACGAACGCCAGGAACGGGCGGCCGCGATCCCGGTAGCCCGGCAGCGCGGTGAGCACGGCGAGGCACACCTCCTGGGCCACGTCGTCGGCGGAGCTCGCGCCGCCCGCCCCGTCGCGCAGCCGGGCTCGGCTGTAGCGCAGGACGACGGGCCGCACCTCCGCCAGCAGCCGCGCGACCGCGACGGGGTCGCCGGCCTGCGCCGCCGCCACCCACCTCGCCTCGTCCGCGGAGTCGAGGACGGCCGTCGTCGGGGATCCGGGTGCGGGTGCCATCACCGCACCGTGGCCGGTCGACCTGGGCACCGGGTGTGCCCTCGCCGTCGGACGCCTGTGGGTCCGCGTGGCGGGTGGGACGGGCGTCGCCCCGGGGGTGCCCCCTGCCGCCGGTGACGATCGTCGTCACCGGCCGTCCGGCCGGTGCAGGGTCAGCGATCCCCGGCGAGGAAGGCGTCGGGATCGGCGCCGAGGAAGCGCTCCAGGTCGTCGAGGACCGTCATCAGCGAGGCGACGTTGGTGTTGGTCCAGGCGAGCCCGACGGGCCGGATCCGGCCGGTGCGGGCGGCGGTCGTGGCGCCCAGCAGCTCGAGCAGGTCCGGGGAGATCGGCGTCGCCGGGTCGGAGACCAGGTCGGTGTAGGGCGGCGCCACGAAGACGACGTCGGCCTCCAGACCGGTGACGAGCTCCTTGCTGATCTCGGCGTACCCGGAGCGCGCGACGGACTCGTCGTCGGCGTACCGCGCCGCGGCGGGGGCCAGCGGCGCCCCGAGGTCGGTCAGGACCCGGTTCGCGGGGCCGTCGTCGGTGAGGTTGACCAGGCCGACCACCTCGTCCCCCGCGATCTCGTCGAGGACCAGCCATTCCAGCGTCGGCCAGCGGTCGGTGTGGCGCTCGCGCAGCGCGGCGACGCGGGCGTCGTACTCGTCGTGCAGCCGTTCCAGCTCCGGCAGGGTCCCGGTCAGGTCGGCCAGAGCACGTTGGACGCCGTAGAAGCGGTCGTTGGGCAGGTC
>JAPLAT010000071.1 GCA_026393175.1 Pseudonocardiales bacterium | reverse complement strand
GTCGCCACCTCCGGGTCCACGGGGCAGCCGCGGTTCGTCGCGCTGACCGCGGCGGCGCTGCGGGCTTCGGCCGGGGCCACCGCCGCGCGGCTCGGGGGCGGGGCCCGGTGGCTGCTGGCGCTGCCGGCCGAGCACGTCGCCGGGGTGCAGGTCGGCGTCCGCGCGTTGCTGGCCGGGGCGCCGCCGGTGGTGCAGGACCTGCGCGCCGGGTTCCGCCCGGACGACTTCGCCGCCGCGACCGCCCGGCTCGGCCCCGGTCCCCGGCACACCAGCCTCGTGCCGACCCAGCTGCTGCGGCTGCTGGAGGCGGGCGGCGACGCGCTGGCCGCCCTGCGCGGCTACCGGGCCGTGCTCGTCGGCGGCGCCGCGCTGGACGCCGCGCTGCACGCGCGCGCCCGTGCCGCCGGGGTCGCCGTGGTCACGACGTACGGGATGAGCGAGACCGCCGGTGGCTGCGTGTACGACGGGGTGCCGCTGGACGGCGTCACGGTGGACCTGGCCGACGACGGGCGCATCCTGCTGGGCGGGCCGACGCTCGCCACCGGCTACGTCGGGCTGCCGGAGGAGACGGCGGCGGCGTTCTCCGGCGGCCGGTTCCGCACCGGCGACCTGGGCACCCGCGACGGCGACCGGCTCGTCGTGCTCGGCCGGGCCGACGACGTGATCGTCACCGGCGGGGAGAAGGTGCCGCCCGCCGCCGTCGAGCGGGTGCTCGCGGCCCAGCCGGGGGTGCTGGCGGCGTGCGTCGTCGGGCTGCCGGACCCCGAGTGGGGCCAGGTCGTCGGGGCGGCGGTGGTCGCGCGGGGCGCGGCCGACGCCGACGGGTGGCGCGCCGCGGTGCGCGCCGAGCTCGGCCGGGCCGCCGTGCCGCGCCGGCTGGTCACCGTGCCCCGCCTGCCCGTGCGGGGGATCGGCAAACCCGATCGCGCCGCCGTCGCGGCCCTGCTCGCCGGTGCGGACGGCCCGGGCCACACCGCCGGGTGACGGCCCGCGCCATCCCATCAGGTTCGTCACGCTGAGTTGGTTGACCACTACTGGATCATCCGTTCTGCTGTGCCCTCAGAAGTCACACACGCACCATCAGTCACAGCTTCGGGGAGTCACACAGCATGCGGATGACCGTGCGCACCGCCGTCCTGCCGGCGCTGGCCTGCGCCCTGATGGTCGTGACGGCCGGGCAGGCGGCGGCCGCGCCCGCCGTGCCCGCGATCTGGTCGCCGAGCCTCGTCGGCGGCGAGGCCGCGGGCGTGCAGGTGGTGGGCGGGACGGCGCGGCTCGACCACGCGGGCACGCACCTGTTGCCCGCCGACGCCGACGGCTCCCCCGTCCCGACCGGCCTGCTCACCCTCGACGGGCACATCCTCGACACCCCCACCGACCGGGTGGGCACCGACGTCGCGGCCGACCTGCCCGAGGGCAGCACGGCGGGCGTCGACGTCCGGGGGATGCGCGCCAACGGCGCTTGGACCGAGTGGGTGCCGGCCGTCGACGGCGTGGCGGCGCTGCCGGAGCGGGTGAGCGAGGTGCAGGGGCGGCTGGTCCTGACCGGCACGCCGGGGCAGGAGCCCTCCGTCCGCGGCGTCACGCTCAGCGCCCTGCCGCCCGCGGCACGCGCCGAGGCCTCCGCCGAGGCCGCGGTCCTCACCTACCGGGTGTTCGCCACCCGCGAGGGCCTGGCCGGCGGCACCACCGCGAACGGGCACGTCATCGCCGAGCGCGACCACTTCGTCGCCCTGCCCTCCCGGCGCGCGCTGTCCCCGCGCGACACCAGCGACTACTCGGTGAAGGTGTGCGCCCCCAACGGCCGCTGCGCGTTCGCCCCGGTCTGGGACGTCGGCCCGTGGAACACCCGCGACGACTACTGGAACCCCGCCGACCAGCGCCAGGAGTGGAAGGACCTGCCCCAGGGCGTGCCGCAGGCCCAGGCCGCGCACGGCGAGGGCTACAACGGCGGGCGCGACCAGTACGACCGCCGGGTGGCCAACCCCGCCGGCATCGACCTCGGCGACGGCCTGTTCTGGGACGCCCTCGGCCTGGACGACAACTCCTGGGTCACCGTGGACTACCTGTGGACCGGCTCGGTCCGGCTCTCCGCCGTGATCGCCGACGACCCCGTCGACGTGCTCGCGGCCCCCGCCCTGGGCGCCGAGGTCGTCGGGGTGGCCGCCGAGCGCGCCGCCCTGCCCGTCGAGTGCGCCCGGTCCGAGGGCGACCGCACCTGGCTGCGGATCGGCATCGACCAGTACGTCGACGCCGAGGCCGTCCCGGACGTCGACGCCGCCCCGTGCGCGGCCGACCCCGCCGCCGCGGCCGACCCCGCCGCCGCGGGCGACGTCGACGGGGCGGGCGACCTGGCGGGTGACGAGGCCGGCACGACCGGCGGCACCGTGGCCGGGGCCGGGGCCGGGGCCGGGGACGGGGCCGGCGACGGGGCCGGTGCGGCCGCGGCGGGTGTGGCGGACGCCGGGGAGGCCGACGGCGCCACCGGCCGGACCGCGGGCGACGGGACCGGCGACCCG
>JAPLAT010000160.1 GCA_026393175.1 Pseudonocardiales bacterium | reverse complement strand
CATCGAGGGGAGGCTGCGCGGCCACGAAGTCATCTTGGACACGCGGGAGTCACAGATCGGCAGCGCCGGCACCGCCACACTCAGCCTCGTCGACGATCCCGACGTCGCCGCGCTACACGCCGTCCTCGCCGAGAAGGGCGGCCGCTACCTGCTCCACTGCCACGCAATGGTCGAGCTCAACGGTGAGCAACGCGAGCCCGACTCCCAGGTCGCGCTCAAGGGCGGTGACGTGCTCCGGATCGGCGGGTCGTTCGTCCGCTTCGAGCAGCGGGAGACCAGGTGAGGGCGCGGCCCACCACATCAAGCGTGGTCACGGCATTCCTCGCAGGGTTGGCCGCAATGGCCACGACGGCAGTCACGATCCTCGCGGTCGCGCCCGAGCCTGCCGCAGCGACACCGCCCCCAACACGGCCTTCGACGGTGACGGCAGAGCCGACGGCGACGACGGTCGTGGGATCGCCCACCGATGGCTCGACGGCACCGGTTCAGACACGCAGCCCGGAGCCGGTCCTCCCTTCGGCGCCCCCAAACCCGCCGACACCGCCGATACCTCCAAGACAGCCCGCGTTCCGCGTAATTCGGAAGGCCTAGAGCCGCGATGTGGGTCTTGACCTGGGGGGATGCGTCGAGACGCCCCGGAGGGGCGTGTCTCTAGACGGTGAGATCGCTGCTGGTCAGCGGCTTGCGGCGGCGAGTTCGATGATCTGCTTCGGAGCGGGGATGTCGAGGCGGGCGAGCAGATCTTGCTGGGGCTTGGACAGCTCGGTGCGCTGGCGGAACACCCCGGCCGGTCCGGTGAAGGTCCCGGCGTGGAGCCGGTCGAGGTGGCGGCGCACGTGATGCCAGGTGTGGTCGGTGGTGGTCTCGATGATCCTGATCAGCAGGAGCGCGAGCCAGCACAGCACCACGTGGGCGCGGATACGTTCTTCGAGGCGGTGATAGACCGGGCGCAGGTCGATGATCTGCTTCATGTCGCGCCAGCCGCGTTCGACTTCCAGGAGCTGCTTGTAACCGCGCGCGATGTCCGCGGCCGGCAGGTGGGGGTCCGAGCAGCGCAGCAGGTACTTCCCGTCGAGGTTCGCCTCGGCCTTGATCTTGGCCTTGTCGATGCGCAGCAGCCCGCCAGGAGTGACACGCAGGTAGCGGTTGAGACCGGGCTTGGTCGAGATCCGTCCGCGTAGCTCGCCGCGCTTCATCACCGGGAGCTTGTCCGACCCGGCGATCAGCTCGTCGAGCTGGGTGAGGAGCTGTTCACGGATATGGGCGTCGCGCTGCGCGGCGTCGGGGTTGTGGCAGATGACGAACCGCTCAGTCTCCGACACCTTCACCTCCTTGATCCGCATGTTCTCCGCGATCTCGGTGTAGCGGCCCTGGCGCGACAGCGCGGCCTTGATCTCCACCGAGTCCGAGCGGAGCTTCTCCCCGATGATGTAGGCGTGATCGCCCTGGCGCAGGTAGCGGCGATTGCGTTCCGAGGAGAACCCGCGGTCGGCGACCCACACGATCTTCGACAGGGTCCAGTCCCGCATGTCGTCCTTGACCTGCCGGATCAGCTTGGAGTCCGCGGTGTTCCCGGGCCAGCACCACACCCGCACCGGGATCCCGTCGCGGGTCACGGCCATCCCGATCACGATCTGCGGGAGGTCGTCGCGGGAGTCCTTGGACTTGCCGTAGGCCCGGAACCCGACGCTGTCCTCTGTGCCGTCCTTGCCGTCCTTGCCGTCCTTGCCGTCCTGGTCGGGGAGGGGGTGGCCGTGTTCGTCGCGGGTCACGGGTTCGTCGGGGTCGTCGAGTTCGAAGTAGGTGGAGGTGGTGTCGAAGAACAGCAGGTCGACCTCGAGGTTGAGCAGGTTCGCCACCTGCCCGAACACCCCGGCCTCGAGTTGCTCGCGGACATCGTGGAGCCAGTCCATCGCCCGGTAGCAGGCGTCGTCGGAGGTCGTGGGGAGCCCGTCGATGTGCACGTCGTGGTTGATCCAGTCCGCGGCGGCCAGCTTCGACGACGGGGCGAGCGCCCGGTTGGCGACCAGCCCGAACAACACCCGCTCGGTGGCCGCAGTGTCGCGGGGCCGGCCGCGGCGCGGCTTGCCACCCGGACCTGCGTGAAGGCCGCGCAGCACGGTGTCGATGCCCAACCGCTGCCACAGCGCGTCGAGGACGAACGTTCCGCCCCACGGGCGGGACTCGCAGAACACCAGCTCCGAGCCCGCGGTCGCGGCCAGCGCCTCGGCCGGGTCCAGCAGCCGGGACAACGACCCGACCAGCCGCTTGACCGCGTCCCGGTCGAGCTGATCAGCCCGCCCGAACCCGTAGAGGATCTTCGGGACCGACCGGCCGGCGACCGGATCCCACTCGTTGTGCGCCAGGTGCAGGTAGCGGACCGTGCCGCTCTTGGTCTTCCGTGCCGTCGTCTTCACGTACATCGCTCTAGACCTTAGACCATCACGGCTCGCCCAGCAGCAGCTACCCAGCCAGGCGTTTCTCTAGGCGTTTCTCGGTTCGACAGCCACCCGCACCGCCCTGACCTGCAGCCTCACCCGCCCAGGATCTCCAGACCGGCCGAATTACGCGGAACGCGGGCGTTTCGGTGGGTCTGAAACACCGCGGAGTCGACGCTCAGCTCGTGACCTGCGCGAACATGCCGACGTCTGCGGACATGGTGTTCGTGGCCACGGCGCGCCGTGCTTCAAATCCTGCCCGGAGCGATACGCCTCGCGTAGCCTCCGAACGCAGGTTCCACTG
>JAPLAT010000513.1 GCA_026393175.1 Pseudonocardiales bacterium | reverse complement strand
CCAGGGCGTGGGCCAGCGGCCGCACCGCGGCCCGCACCGTGGCCGCGACCGCGGCGTCGTCCACAGCCGCGGGGTCGGCGGCGGGGGCGGGGCGCGGCTCCGGGCCGGGCACCGACCCGCCGAGGTGGCGGCGCAGCTCGGCCGCGGCGTAGCGGCGGTGCCCGCCGGGGGTCCGGATCGGGACGACGGCGCCGGTCTCCTCCGCGGCGAGCAGGGTCGTGCGGCTCACGCCGAGCACGCGGCACGCCTCGCCGACGGTCAGCCAGCGCCCGTCGCCCGCCATCTCCACCGCCGATCCGTCGGGAACCGTCCGGCAACGCTTTGTCCGGACCCCCGATCCGGTGATACACCTCACTCGGCGTGAGTGTCGACCCCCGGCGGCCGCGATTCCGTGGCTTTCGGGACGTTTCCGTACGGTTCGTGGCCGCGTCGTGGCGGCGTCATGGCTCGGAGGAGGTCGGTGTGTCCCTGCCCGATCTGTCCGGCCAGGTCGCCCTCGTCACCGGCGGGGCGCGCGGCCAGGGCCGGTCGCACTGCCTCGCGCTGGCCGCGGCGGGGGCGTCGGTGGCGGTGCTCGACGTCTGCCGCGACCTGGAGGTGCCCGCCTACCCGCTCGCCACGGAGGCGGAGCTGCACGCCGTGGTGGCCGAGGTCGCCGCCCGGGGCGGCCGGGCCCTGCCGCTGGTCGCCGACGTCCGCGACCCGGCCGGGGTGAGCGCCGCCGTGGCCGCCACCGTCGCCGGGTTCGGACGGCTGGACATCCTCGTCAACAACGCCGGCATCGTCACCAGCGCGCCGTTCTGGGAGCTCACCGAGGCGCAGTGGGGCGCCGTCGTCGACATCAACCTCTCGGGCGTCTGGCGCGTCACCCGCGCCGCGGCCCCGCACCTGCGCCGCTCGCCCCGGGGCCGCATCGTGCACATCGCCTCGACCGGCGGGGTCCGCGCGGTGCCCGAGTTCGCCCACTACGTCGCGGCCAAGCACGGCGTGGTCGGGCTGACCCGGGCGATGGCGATCGAGCTGGCGCCCGACGGCGTCACCGTCAACGCGATCCTGCCCGGCGCCGTGGACTCGCCGATGCTCGCCGGCCTGGCCGACGAGCTCGGGCTCACCCCCGACGACGTGCACAAGCGCTGGCTGCACGACCAGCTGCTGATGGAGGTCATCACGCCCGACGAGGTGACCGGCGCGCTGCTGTGGCTGCTGTCCGATGCGGCCCGGCGCGTCACGGGCCACTGCCTCGCGGTGGACGGGGGAGCCCTCGCCCGCTGAAGTCATCACCGACGCTCGAGGAGGAGCGATGGGAAGGTTCGACGGCAAGGTCGTCCTCGTCACCGGCGGGGCCCGCGGTCAGGGCCGCTCGCACGCACTGGCGTTCGCCCGCGAGGGCGCGGACATCGCGTTCTGCGACATCGCGGCGCAGCTGGACAGCGTGCCCTACCGGATGGCCCGGCCCGAGGACCTCGACGAGACCGTCAAGCTCGTCGAGGAGCTGGACCGGCGCTGCGTGGGCGTGCGCGCCGACGTGCGCGACCAGGAGCAGGTGCACGCGTTCGTCGACCGGGCCCGCACCGAGCTGGGGCGGGTGGACGTGCTGCTGGCCAACGCGGGCATCTTCTCCTTCTCCACGGTCGCGGAGATGACCGAGGACCTGTGGCAGGAGATGATCGACGTCAACCTGACCGGGGTGTACCACGCCATGCGCGCGGTGCTGCCGATCATGATCGAGCAGGGGTCCGGCCGGATCATCGCGACGTCGTCGACCGCCGGGAAGATGGGGTTCCCGAACGTCGGGCACTACGTCGCCACGAAGTGGGGCGTGATCGGGCTGGTCAAGTCCGTCGCGCAGGAGGTCGGCGCGCACGGCATCACCGTCAACGCGGTGTGTCCGACAAGCGTGGACACCGACATGATCCAGAACGAGGCGGCCTACCGGCTGTTCCTCCCCGACCACCCGAACCCGACGCGGGAGGACGCCGCCCCGGCGTTCCAGACGCTCAACCCCATCCCGGTGCCCTGGATCGAGCCCGTCGACATCTCCAACGCGATGCTGTTCCTCGCCTCGGACGAGGCCCGCTACATCACCGGCGAGACGCTCGCCGTCGCCGCCGGCTCCACCGCCACCAACGCGGGCTGAAGGGAGGCCGACGATCATGGCCGGACGTCTGGAGGGCAAGGTCGCGCTGGTCTCGGGGGCCGCGCGGGGGCAGGGCCGGTCGCACGCGGTGCGGCTGGCGCAGGAGGGCGCCGACGTCATCGCGTTCGACGTGTGCCGCCAGCTCGGCACCGTGCACTACCCGATGGCGACGCCGGAGGACCTCGCGGAGACCGTGCGCCAGGTCGAGGAGCTCGACCGGCGCATCGTCGCCCGCGAGGCCGACGTGCGCGACTCCGCGGCGGTGCAGGCCGTCGTCGACGAGGGGGTGGGCGAGCTCGGGCGCCTCGACATCGTCCTGGGCAACGCCGGCATCGCCGGGTTCTCGGCGAACACCTGGTCGCTCACCGACGAGGAGTGGGACGAGATGATCGGGGTGAACCTCACCGGGGTGTTCAAGACGGTCCGGGCGGCGGTCCCGGCGATGATCGAGGCCGGGAACGGCGGCTCGATCGTGCTCACCAGCTCCACGGCCGGGATCAAGGGCATGGCCCGCACCTCGCACTACGTCGCGGCCAAGCACGGGGTCGTCGGGCTCGCGCGGGCGCTGGGCAACGAGCTCGCCCCGCACTCGATCCGGGTCAACACGGTGCACCCCACCGGGGTGGACACGCCGATGATCAACAACGACTACATCGGCAGCGTCCTCGCCGACGACCCGGACTTCGGGGCGAACCTGTCCAACGCGCTGCCGGTGGAGATGGTCGAGGCCGTCGACATCTCCAACGCCGTCGTCTGGCTGTGCTCGGACGAGGCCCGGTACGTCACCGGGGTGGCGCTGCCCGTCGACGCGGGGTTCCTGCAGAAGTGACACGGGACGTGGTGGCCGCCCCGGCGCGGCGCGACGACATCGCCCGGGGCGTGGTCGGGCGCCGCCGCGAGCTCGACCTCGTGCTCGCGGCGGTGTCCGCCGGCCGGGACGTGATGCTGGAGGGCCCGCCGGGCACGTCCAAGTCGACGATCCTGCGGGCGATCACGGCGAACTGGGGCGTGCCGTTCGTGCTGGTCGAGGGCAACGCGGAGCTGACCCCGGCCCGGCTGGTCGGCCACCACAACCCGGCGCGGGTGCTGCGCGAGGACTACTCGGCGGACAACTTCGTGCCGGGGCCGCTGGTCGAGGCGATGCAGCGCGGCGGGTTCCTCTACATCGAGGAGCTCAACCGGGCGCCCGAGGACACCCTCAACACCCTGCTCGCCGCGATGGCGGAACGGGAGGTGGCGGTGCCCCGCGTCGGCACGATCCGGGCCGGCTCCACGTTCCGGGTGCTGGCCTCGATGAACCCGTTCGACAACGTCGGCACCGCCCGGATCTCCGACTCGGTCTACGACCGGTGGTGCCGGCTCGCGATCGGCTACCAGGACGCGGCCGAGGAGGCCGACATCGTCCGCGCCCGCACCGGGAGCGACGACGCGGCCCTCGTCGCCGACGCCGTCGCGCTCACCCGGGCCACCCGCTCCCACCCGGACCTGCGCCGCGGGTCCAGCGTGCGCGGGGCGATCGACACGGCCGCGATCGCCGTCGAGCTGGAACGCCTCGCCGGGGCGCCGGGCGACGGGGGCCGCGAGCGGCGGATCCTCGACGCGGCGCTGCTCGCGCTCTCGGCCCGGGTGGGGGTGGACGAGGCGGCCGAGACGACCCCGGAGCGGGTGATCACGCAGATCTGGGAGGACCATTTTTCCTCCGGCCCCGGCGCGCCGCGCCGGGGCCGCACCGCCTCGACGTCGACAACGCCGTAGCGCTGCCCTCGGCCGACGGCGCACCGCGCGGCCTCGCCCCGCTGCGCCGCCGCCCCAAGCAGCTCTCGGCGGCGCCGGACGTGGTCGGCAGCGGCCGCGGCGCGCCGGTCGTCGTCGACCTCGGCCTCGCCGGGCGCTCCGGGGCCGCCGACGGGCTGGCCGCGGGCGGGCAGGGCGTGCTCGTCACGGCGCAGGCCGCGCGGCGCCGCGAGCTCGCCGAGCTGCTGGAGGACCGCCCGCCGGACCGGGAGGTGGCGGCCATGGCGCAGCGCATCGCCCGCGCGCTGGCCGTGCGCCGCCGCCCGCGTGACGCGCGGTCCGAGCGCGGGACCGGGGCGCTCGCGTCCGTGCCCTACCGGTACCGCTCCGACGACATCGACCTGGACCGGACGATCGAGGTGCTCACCGAGCGCCCGGTGCCCGAGGACACCGACATCGTCGTGCGGGAGCGGATGGGGTCGCGGCGGGCGACGGTGCTGGTCGTCGACGTGTCCGGGTCGATGCGGGGGGAGAAGGTGCGCATCGCGGCCGCCACCGTCGCGGCCCTGTCGGCGGACCTCTCCGGGGCCGGGGACCAGCTCGCGCTCGTCGCGTTCTGGTCCGACGCCGCCGTGCTCGCCACGCTCACCGAGCCCGCGACGCCGTCCGCGCTGCTGGACCGGCTGCTGCGGATCCCGGCCCGCGGGCTCACGAACGTCGGCTTCGGGCTGGCCGTCGCGCACGCCGAGCTGGCGCGCTCGTCGGCCCGGCGGCGCACCGCCGTGCTGCTCACCGACGCCGTCCACAACGCCGGGCCGGACCCCCGCGACCTCGCCCGCCGCTTCGGCGAGCTGCACGTCCTGCTGGAGACCGACGGCGAGCACGACGCCCCCCTGGCCCGCGACCTGGCCCGGCTCGGCCACGGCCGGTTCGCGGCCGTCCGCACCCACCGGGACGTGGCCCCCGCCCTCAACCGCTTCCTCGCGGGCTGACCGCCGGTCGCCCCGCGCGGACGG
>JAPLAT010000452.1 GCA_026393175.1 Pseudonocardiales bacterium | reverse complement strand
CGCCCGCTTCTCCCCGACCGTGACGATCAGCGCGAGCGCCACCAGCGCGCACCCGAGCACCGCGGCGGGCGTGCGGTCGAACGTGCCGCGGTAGCTGGTGTAGATGCCGAGGGTGAACGTGTCGTAGCGCATGAGGGAGACCGCGCCGAAGTCGCTGAGCACGTACAGCGCGACCAGCAGCCCGCCCGCCGTGGCCGCGGGCCAGGCCCGGCGCAGCGTGACGCCGAGCAGCACCCGCGCCGGCCCGTGCCCGAGCGAGCGCGCGACCTCCTCCAGCCCGCCGTCCGCGCTGCGCAGCGCGGCGGCCACCGGCAGGTAGACGTAGGGGAAGCTGACCGCGGCCAGCACGCCGAAGGCCCCCCAGAACCCGGCGAGCTGCGGCGCCTCGGAGATCCAGGTGAAGCCCGCGACGTAGGACGGCACGGCAAGCGGCAGCGCGAACAGCACGCCGAACGTGCGGCGGGCGGGCAGGTCGGTGCGCACCACCAGCCATGCCGCCAGCGAGCCGACCACCACGCACGTGACCGTGACCGACGCCGCCAGCAGCACGCTGGCGCCGAGCAGCTCCAGCGTGCGCGGGCGGGCCAGCACCGCGACGGCGCCGCCGGGCCCGCGCTCCAGCGCCCGCGCGGCGAGGTAGCCGAGCGGGACCACGGCGACGACACCGGCCACCGCGCCCCAGACCAGCAGGGGCAGCGGGGCCCGGCGCCGCCGGACCGGACGCGCCGGGACCGCGACCGGGGCCGCGGTCTCCGGGCGCTCGGCGAGGGTCGTCATGCGGGGCTCACAGCAGCCCGACCTCCTGCAGCATCGCCTCGGTCTCGGCCAGCGACGACAGGTCGGCCAGCTCGACGTCGGGCGGGCTGAGCGAGTCGAGCGGCTCCAGCGGGATGGGCGGCTCGGCCGGGGTCACGCCGTCGACGACGGGGTACTCGGCCGTGGAGTCCACCAGGTACTGCTGGGCGTCGGTGGAGAGCAGGAACGCCACGGCCTCGCGGGCGCGGTCGGCGTCGTCGGCCGCGGCGGTGACACCGACGCCCGCGACGTTGACCAGGCCGAGCGGGTCGCCGGGCACGTAGTGGTTGCGCACCGGCAGCGCGTCGGCGCTGCCGGCCTCGCGCAGCTTCTCGTAGAGGTAGTAGTGGTTGACCAGGCCGATGTCGACGGTGCCCGCGGCGACGGCGTCCACCGTGGCCACGTTGTTCTCGAAGGCCTGCGGGTCCTGCGCGGCGAAGGCGGTCAGCCACTCGCGGGCGCCGTCCTCGCCGCGGATGAGCCGCAGCCCGGTGACGAACGACAGCCACGAGGCGTTGGACGGCGCGAAGCCGATGCGCCCCGTCCAACGCGGGGTGAGCAGGTCCTCCAGCGACGCCGGGAGCTCGGCCTCGGTCACCCGCTCGGTGTTGAAGGCGACGACGCGGGCCCGGGCCGAGGTGGCGACCCAGGTGGAGTCCGTGGCCCGGTAGCGCTCCAGGGCCGGGGCCAGGGTCTCCGCAGGCAGCTCGGCGAGCAGTCCCGCCCCGGAGACGGCCCCGAGCGCGCCGGCGTCCTGGGCGAAGAACAGGTCGGCCGGGGAGTCGGCGCCCTCCTCGAGCAGCTGAGCCGCCATCTCGCCGGTGCTGCCGTAGCGCACCTCGACCGGACCGCCGACCGCCGCCTCCAGCCGCTCGATCAGCGGTCCGACCAGCTCCTCGCTACGGCCGGAGTAGATGGTGAGCACGCCGTCGCCGCCCGCGGGCGCGGACCCGCACCCGGCGAGCACGGTCCCGGCCACGAGGGCCACCGCGACCGTGCGCATCCCGCGCATCGTCCCTGTTCGCACTGAAGGTCCCCTTCACTGAGTTCAGGGGAGGCTAACCTGTGGGTGACGCCCGCGTCGACGCACCTCACCGATACGGCAGGCTGGGCGAGGTGAGCGCTCAGCCGAACGGTCCCTTCGCCGACTACTCCGCGTACGTCGCGCTCCCGCGGCTGTCGGGCCTGGTCCTGTCCCCCGACGGCGACCGGCTCGTCACGGTCGTCGCCGCGCCGGACGCCGCGGGTACCGGGTACGTCACGGCGCTGTGGGAGGTCGACCCGGCCGGCGAGCGTCCCGCCCGGCGGCTCACCCGCGGGGCCACGGGTGCGTCCGGCCCGGTGTTCACCCCCGACGGCGAGATCCTGTTCCTCTCCGCGCGCCCCGACCCCGAGGTCGCCGACCCGCCCGCCGACCCGCCCGCCGCGGTGTGGCGGCTGCCCGTCGCGGGCGAGGCGCACGTGCTCGCGGCCCGCCCGGGCCCGATCGGCGCGGTCGCCGTCGCCCGCGGTGCGGGGACGGTCGTCGCCACCGCGATGACGATGCCCGGCGCGGTCACCGGCGAGGACGACGCCGCGCGCCGCACGGCCCGGCGGGAGCGCAAGGTCAGCGGGATCCTGCACGCCGGGCACCCCGTCCGGTTCTGGGACCACGACCTGGGCCCGGACGCCCCGCGGCTGCTCGTGCACTCCCCCGGCGGCTGGCGCGACCTGACCCCCGAGCCCGGCGGCGCGCTGGTGGAGGCCGGGTTCGACGTCAGCCCGGACGGGTCCACCGTCGTCAGCACGTGGGCGGTGCCGCAACGGGGCGGCGGCACCCGGGCCGTCCTCGTCGCGATCGACGTCGCCACCGGCGAGCGGCGCACCCTCGCCGACGACCCCGACGCCGAGTTCTCCGCGCCGCTGATCTCCCCGGACGGCGCGTCGGTGCTGGCCGTCCGCGAGGCGCTGTCGACGCCGCACACCCCGCCCGACGTGCGCCCGGTCGTGCTGCCGCTGGCCGGTGGCCCGCCCGTCGACGTCGCGCCCGGCTGGGACCGGTGGGTCACCGGCGCGCGGTGGACGCCCGACGGCGCGCTCGTCGTCACCGCGGACGAGGACGGGCGGGCCCCGGTCTTCCGCGTCCAGGACGGGGCGGTCACCCGGCTGACCGGGGACCACGGCGCCTACTCCGACCTGCAGGTGTCGCCGGACGGCGCGCACGTCTACGCCCTGCGCGGCGCGGTCGACGCCCCGCCCGCCCCCGTCCGGCTGGACGCCCGCGCCGCCGAGCAGCACCCGGTCGGGCTGCCCGGGCCCGCGGAGCCGCCCGCCGTCCCCGGCACGCTGACCGAGGTCACCATCACCGCCGCGGACGGCACGCCGCTGCGGGCGTGGCTCGTGCTGCCCGAGTCCGACGGGCCGGCGCAGCTGCTGGTGTGGATCCACGGCGGGCCGCTGGGCAGCTGGAACACCTGGCAGTGGCGGTGGAACCCGTGGCTGATGGCCGCGCACGGCTGGGCGGTGCTGCTGCCCGACCCCGCGCTGTCCACCGGCTACGGGCTGGACTTCGTCGCCCGCGGCTGGGGGGCGTGGGGCGGGGCGCCCTACACCGACCTGCTCGCGCTCACCGATGCCGCCGTCGACCATCCCGACGTGGACGGCACGCGCACGGCCGCGATGGGCGGCTCGTTCGGCGGCTACATGGCGAACTGGGTGGCCGGGCACACCGACCGGTTCGCCGCGATCATCACGCACGCGAGCCTGTGGTCGCTGGACCGGTTCGGCCCGACCACCGACGCGCCCTGGTACTGGCTGCGCGAGATGACCGCGGAGATGGCGGCCGAGCACAGCCCGCACCGGCACGCCGCCGCGATCACGACCCCGATGC
>JAPLAT010000265.1 GCA_026393175.1 Pseudonocardiales bacterium | reverse complement strand
GGTCCGCCGCGGCCCCCAGCCGTTGCTCGAGCAGGTGCAGGCCCGCGACGAAGCCGGTGCCCGCGGCCAGGTCGGCCCCCAGGCTGCTCAGCGCGACGGAGTAGGGCACGCGGGCCGCGGCCACGGCGGCGGCGATCGCGTCGACCCGGGCGGCGTGCGCGGCGGCGTGGTCGACGGCGCCCTCGTCGGCGGGGGTCATGACGAAGACGGCGTCGGCACCGGTGCACGCGGCGGTGAGCAGGGCGACGTCGGTGTGCTCCCCCGCCCACGGCTCGACGCCCGGCCCGGCGAGCCGGCCCGCCGAGCGGGCGACGGCCCGCACCGTCTCGCCGCGCTCACGCAGCAGCGCCGTCACGCGCCCGCCGACCCGGCCGGTGGCCCCCAGAACAGTGATCATGATGTGGTCCTCCCTCTCGTCGATGCGTCCAGCGTGGGGCCGCCGGTGCGGACGATCCATGCCCTCCCGTCGCGTGCGGATGCCCGATCGTCCAGGCGCGTGGACGCGGGATGCCGGCCGGGCGCACACTCGCCGGGTGAGCGCACCGTGGCCCGCCCCCGTCGACCCGCTCGGCGAGGCGCTGCACCCGCTGCGGCTGAGCGGGACCTTCTACTGCCGCTCGGTGCTCACCGCCCCCTGGGGCCTGACGCTGCCCGAGATGCCCGACCACCTGTGGTTCCACGTCGTCACCGGCGGCACCAGCCGGCTGGAGATGCCCGGCGCCGAGCCCGTCGAGCTCCGCGCGGGCGACATCGCGCTGGTGCCCCACGGCACCCGCCACGCCCTGCGCAGCGAGCCCGGCACGATCGCGCCGATGGTGCTGGACCTGCCCCACGACTTCCTGCACGACCGCTACGCCGTGCTGCACCACGGCTCGGGCGGCCCGGCGACCACCGCCGTCTGCGGCGCGGTGCAGGTCGACACCCCCGCCGCACGCGGGCTCGTCGCACAGCTCCCCCCGCTGCTGCACGTGACCGCGTCGCCGCGCGCCGAGTGGATGCACGCCACGGTCGGGCTGATCGTCGCCGAGGCCGACGAGCTGCGCCCCGGCGGTGCCGCGGTGATCACCCGGCTGTCCGACGTACTCGTCATCCAGGTGATCCGGTCCTGGCTGGAGAGCGACCCGGGCGCCCGCACCGGGCGGCTCGGGGCGCTGCGCGACCCGCAGATCGGCCGGGCGCTCGCGCTGGTGCACCGCGAGCCCGAGCGGGACTGGACGGTCGCCTCGCTCGCCGCGCGGGTCCCGATGTCGCGCTCGGCGTTCGCCGCCCGGTTCACCGCGCTCGTCGGCGAGCCCGTGCTCGCCTACGTCACGCGGCGCCGGATGGAGGTGGCGCTGGACCGCCTGCGCGACGGCTCGCCCGTCGCCGAGGTGGCCGGGGCGCTGGGCTACCGCTCCGAGGCCGCGTTCAGCCGCGCCTTCAAGCGCGTGACGGGCAGCTCGCCGGGAGCCGCGCGGCGCGCCGTCAGCGCTCGGTGACCGCGACGATCCGCGGCAGGTCCGACAGCGCCAGCGCCTGCCGGGCGGGCGACCCCGGCGGCGCGACGAACCGCAGCGCGCGGCCGTCGGCGGTCATGTCCTCGACGAAGTCGTAGAGCACCTGGATCCCGGCGCTGGCCAGATGGGTCACCGCGGTCAGCTCCACGACCAGCGGCAACGCCCCGCCGCGGCTGGCCGACCACAGCTCCCGCCGCAGGTCGTCGGCGGTGCTGAGGTCCACCGGCCCGCCGAGGGCGATCCACGGCTCGTCCGCCGTGGTCAGCGCGACGCTCATCGTGGCGGGACGCGCCGGCGTGCCGGACGCCGCGGCCACCACCGCGGGGCTGACGACCGGCTCCCGGCGCAGCAACCGGTCCAGCAGCAGCGTGGTGCCCCCCGGCCCCTGCTCGATCTCGACGGTGTCCATGGTGCCGCGCATCATCATCAGCCCCCGGCCGCGCCGGCCCGGGTCGGCGGGCGCCGGCCGCCAGGTGCCCTCGTCGACGACGGTGACGCAGACCCGGCCGCGGCCGTCGAGGTGCGCCTCGACGCGCACCGTGCCCGCGCCGTCGGGGTAGGCGTGCTCGATGGAGTTCGTCACGGCCTCCAGCACGGCGATCTCGATCGAGGCGATGTCCCCCTCGCCCGCCCCGATGTCGACCAGCCACTCCTCCAGGCCGCGGCGCAGCCCGGACAGCCGGGTGGCGTCCGCCGGCAGGTCGACGACGAAGTCCGGCACCGACGGCCCGACGTGGTGCACGGCCAGCACCGTGACGTCGTCGTGGTAGCCCTGCCGCGTCATCCGCTCGACGGTCAGCTCGGCGATGCGGTCGGTCGCCTCGGCGGTGGGCACGGCCGTCGCGCCGCCCGGCACGGTGCGGACCGCGGCGGACGCCACCTCGGCGAGCACGGTCATCCCCGCCGTCAGCTCCTGGCCGGGCCGCTCCACGAGCCCGTCGGAGTAGCACAGCAGCAGCTCCCCGGGCGCGAGCCGGGCCGTGCCGACGGTGGCGGCGGGCCCGGCGACGCCCAGCGGGCCGCCGCCGGGCGCGGGGAGGAAGCGGGTCGCCCCGTCCGGGCCGACGACCAGGGGCGGCGGGTGACCGGCGCAGACGTAGCGCACCAGCCCGTCCGGCTCGACCAGCGCGACGCACACCGTGGCGCCCCGCGCCCCGGGGGTGCGCCCGGCGAACCCGTCGAGCCGCGCGAGGACGGTGTCCAGACCGTCGCCGTCGAGGAGGAACTCGGTGAGCACCGCCCGTAGCTGCGCCATCATCGCCGAGGCCGCCGCGCCGTGCCCGACGACGTCGCCGACCACGGCGGCCACGGCCCCGCCCAGCGGCACCGCCTCGAACCAGTCCCCGCCCGCGGCCTGCTCGGCCGCGGCGACCAGGTAGTAGGCGGCGATCCGCTTGCCCGGCAGCACCGGCAGGCCGTCGGGGAGCAGGCTGCGCTGCAGCGTCAGCACGGTGTCCTGCACGGCCGCGTACCGCTCGCGGAGCTCGTCGGCCCGGCTCTCCACCTGCTGCCGGGCCCGGACCAGCGCCGTCACGTCGGTGAACGGGCAGGCCAGGCCGCTGATCGTGCAGTCGGCGTCGCGCACCGGCACGACCTCGAAGGTGACGACGCGCTCGTCGCCGTCGGGGTGGTCGTCGACCTGGACCCGCCACTCGACGGCCGTGACCGGCTCGCCGGTGCGGCGCACGCCGTCGAGCAGCTCCACCAGGTTCTGGCCCAGCGACTCGGGGAACATCTCGCGGACCGGGACCCCGACGATGGCGGGCCGGTCGCCGAAGAAGGCCCGGGCGATGCGGTTGGCGCCGACGACGACGTGCTCGGGGCCCCCGTAGACGATCAGGCCGGTCGGCATGGTCTCGACGGCCCGGAGGAGCAGGTCGGCGTCCGAGGTCGTGACCCGCGCGTCCGCCATCACCCCTCCGATCGGTCGAACCTGCGCGGAGCGTACCGACGGCGACGCGGGTCGTCCCGGTACGCCCCGGTACCCCCGTTCGGCGTCCCCCGGCGACCCGGTCGGGCGACGGCGGCGGGCGCCGCCCGCCACCCGGAGCGGTGCGCGGCGCCCCCCGCACGCGCGGCGTCAGCGGCGGGGCCGGGCCGGGGGCTCGCAGCAGAGCGGGGCGCACAGGGCGCCGTTCCAGGCGCAGCCCGCGCGGGGCACCTCGCCCAGCGCGCGGGGCGCGGCGTCCTCGGTGTGCTCGGCCACGAGCTCGACGACCATGTCGGCGAAGCGCGGGTCGGGCCCGGCCGTGGCGGCGCGGGCGAAGCCCATGCCCAGCTCCTCGGCGCGGTCGCGGGCCTCGGTGTCGAGGTCCCAGATCACCTCGACGTGGTCGGAGACGAAGCCCACCGGCACGATCACGACCCCGGGCACGCCCGCGGCGTGCAGGGCCTCGATGTGGTCGACGACGTCGGGCTCCAGCCACGGCACCTGCGGCGGGCCGGAGCGGGACTGCCACACCACGTCGTACTCCGCCTCGCCCAGCTCCGCGGCGACCAGCCGGGCCGCCTCGGCCACCTGCCGCGAGTAGCGGTGCCCGCCCTCCGCGGGCGGCCCGGCGCTCGCGTCGGCCGACAGCGGCACCGAGTGGGCGGTGAACACCAGCCGCGCCCCCGGCCCGGCCTGGTCGCGGACGGCCCGCACGGCGTCGGCCCCGGCGGCGACGAAGGCGGGGTGGTCGAAGAAGTGCCGCAGCTTCAGCAGGTCCGGCGCCCCGTCGCCGACGGCCTTGCGGGCCCGGGCGATGTCCTCGTGGTACTGCCGGCACGCGGAGTAGCCGCCGTAGGCGCTGGTGGCGAACACGGCCGCGCGGCGCACGCCGTCGCGCGCCATCTCCGCGACGGTGTCCTCCACCATCGGGTGCCAGTTGCGGTTGCCGAAGTACACCGGCAGGTCCGTCCGCTCCCGGACCGCGGCGATCAGCTCGCGGTTGCGGGCGTTGATCGGGCTGACGCCCCCGAAGTGCCGGTAGTGCTCCTCGACCGCGTCGAGCCGCTCCGGGGGGACGCCCCGGCCGCGGGTGACGTTCTCGAGGAACGGGCGCACCTCGTCGGGCCCCTCCGGGCCGCCGAAGGACAGGACCAGCAGGGCGTCGAACTGTTCTCGCACCCCGCCATCCAACACCCGGGGCCCGGGGCCCGCGCGCCGGTCAGACCCCGATCGCGTGGAACCCGCCGTCGGCCATGACCATCGACCCGGTGGTGACCGGCAGCCAGTCCGACATCAGCGCGCACACGGTCTTCGCCACCGGCACCGGGTCGTTGACGTCCCAGCCCAGCGGGGCCCGGCCGTCCCAGGCGTCCTCGAACGCCGCGAACCCGGGGATGGACTTCGCCGCCATCGTCCTCACCGGGCCGGCCGCGCACAGGTTGACCCGGATGCCCTGCGGGCCCAGGTCGCGCGCGAGGTAGCGGGTGACGGACTCCAGCGTCGACTTCGCGACGCCCATCCAGTCGTAGGCGGGCCAGGCCTGGCGGTTGTCGAAGTCCATGCCGACGATCGAGCCACCCGGGCCCATCAGCGGCAGCGCGGCCACGGCGAGGGACTTGAAGGAGTAGGCGCTGACCTGGATGGTCGTCGCGACGTCCTCCCACGGGGCCTTCATGAACGCGCCCTCGCCCAGGCACGACGCCGGCGCGAAGCCGATGGAGTGCAGCACGCCGTCGAGGCGGTCGGTGTGCTCGGCGAGCCGGTCGACGAGCGAGTCGAGCTGGGACTGGTCGGAGACGTCGAGCTCGACGACCGGCGCGGGCTTCGGGAGCCGCTGCGCGATCCGCTCGACCAGGCGCATGCGGCCGTACCCGGTGAGCACGACCTCGGCACCCTGCTCCTGCGCGAGCTTGGCGGCGTGGAAGGCGAGCGACGCATCGGTGATCACGCCGGTGACGAGCAGGCGCTTGCCGTCGAGGAGTCCCATGCGCAGAACCCTAATGCCCCATGCCGAGGCCGCCGTCGACCGGAATGACCGCGCCGGTGACGTACGCCGCACCCGGCGAGCCCAGCCAGGCGACGGTGGCGGCGATCTCGTCGGGGGTCGCGTAGCGCCCGAGCGGGACCTGCTTGAGGATCTCCGCGCGGCGGGCGTCGGGCAGGGCGCGGGTCATGTCGGTGTCGACGAAGCCCGGCGCGACGACGTTGGCCGTGATGCCGCGCGAGCCGAGCTCGCGGGCGACGCTGCGGGCCAGGCCGACGAGGCCGGCCTTGGACGCGGCGTAATTGACCTGCCCCGCCGAGCCGAGCAGCCCCACCACGGACGACACGAAGATCATCCGGCCGCCCTTCGCCTTGAGCATGCCCCGGCTCGCCCGCTTGGCGACCCGGTAGGCGGCGGTGAGGTTGGCGTCGACGACCGTGGTGAACGACTCCTCGCTCATCCGCATGAGCAGGCCGTCGTCGGTGATGCCCGCGTTGGACACCAGCACCTCGACGGGCCCGTGCTTCTCCTCCACCGTCGTGAAGGCGGCGTCGACCGCGGCGGCGTCGGTGACGTCGCACGGCACCGGCAGCAGCTCGCCGGGCAGCCCGTCGACCGGGCTGCGGTGCGTCACCGCCACCTGGTCGCCCTGGGCCGCGAACGCCTGCGCGATCGCGAGCCCGATGCCGCGGTTGCCTCCGGTCACCAGCACGCTTCGTCCCACGGGCGGGAACCCTAGCGGCGGGGCGGCGCCCTGTCAGGGCACACACTCAGGGCACCCTCACCGGTCCCGACGTGTGCTCCACCACCGCCGCGACGAGGAGGTCCCACACGGGCTCCGGCGGCATCTGGTGCCCGACCCCGGGCAGCGGCACCAGGCGGGCGCCCGGGATCGCCCGGGCCAGCGCCTCGCCGTGGGCGTACGGGAACAGCGGGTCGGCCGTGCCGTGCAGCACGAGGGTCGGCGCGACGATCGCGTCCATGCCGCCGGGGGCCGCCTCGCCGCGCTCGAGGATCCAGTGGTTGGTCATCGTGGCGGCCATGTCCGTGGTGCGGTCGACCACGCGGCCGGCGAGGGCGTGCAGCCGCTCCTCGTCGAGCGGGACGTCCCCGGTGAACAGCCGCTCCCCCGCGACGACGTGCTCGATCACCGCGGCCCGGTCGCCCCAGTCCGGGTCCGGCCCGGGCTCGGCGAACGCCGCGGCCACGGCGTCGCTCATCCCCGGCAGGTCGCCGTGGTCCCCGGCCACCGCCGTCGTCGAGAGCAGGGTGAGCGTGCGGACGCGCGCCGGGTGGCCGATCGCGAGGTCCTGGGCGACCCCGCCGCCGCTGGAGATGCCGACGACGTGGGCCGCGTCGATCCCCAGCCCGTCGAGGACGGCGAGCGCATCGGCGGTGAGGTCGGCGCCGGTGTAGCCGGGCTCGCCCGCGGGCCAGGACGTGGACCGCCCGGTGTCGCGCTGGTCGTAGCGGACGACGTACCGGCCGCTCGCGGCGAACCGGGCGCACAGCTCGTCGTCCCACCAGTCCCGGGACGACGCCGCGCCGCAGAGCAGCAGCAGCGCCGGGTCCCGCGGGTCGCCGATCGTCTCCACCGCGAGCTCGACGTCGCCGGTGCGGACCGTGGTCTCCATCGTGACTCCTCCTGTCGGCCACTCTACTACGTAAGTCGTAGTTGCTACTATCGGCAACGTAGCAGAGGAGGACGACGGTGACGAGTGCCCGCACCTACGGCCAGGCCTGCCCGGTGGCCCGCGCGATGGACGTGCTCGGCGAGCGCTGGGCGATGCTCGTCGTCCGGGAGCTGCGGCTGGGCCCGCGCCGCTACAGCGACCTCGCCGCGCAGCTCCCCGGCCTCGGCCCCACCGTCCTCGCCGCCCGGCTGCGCGAGCTGGAGCGCAGCGGCGTCGTCCGCCGCGAGACGCTGCCCCCGCCCGGCGCGGCCCGGGTGTACGCGCTCACCGAGTGGGGCGCGGAGCTGGAGCCGGTGTTCGCCGCGCTCGCCCGCTGGGGGATGCGCGCGCCCGTGCCGCCGGACGCGCACCTCGGGCCGGACCCGGTGCTGCTGGGCATGCGCACGTTCTTCCGCTCCACGCCCGGCTGGGACGCGGTCGTCGAGGTCCGGCTCGACGGGGAGGTCTACGCGCTGCGCGTCGAGGACGGCGCCCTCACCGACCTGCATCGCGGCCCGGCGGCGGACCCGGACGCGACGCTCACCGGCACCGCGGGCGCGCTGCACGCCGTCCGCACCGGGACGCTGCCGCCCGACGCGGCCGGGCTGGCCGTCACCGGCGACCGGGCCGTGGCGGGGCGACTGCTCGACGCGGTCCGGCTGCCGGGCTGATCGGGGCAGGCGGTCAGGGCAGGCGGTCGGGGCAGGCGATCAGGGCAGGCGGCGGCCCAGCGCCAGCCCGGCGCCGAGCCCGACCATGAGCAGCAGCGCCCCGCCGGCCAGCCACGGGCGGCTCACGTCGACGCGGCGGGTCTCGTACCCGATCTGCTCGCCCAGCTCCGCGTAG
>JAPLAT010000317.1 GCA_026393175.1 Pseudonocardiales bacterium | reverse complement strand
CGCGTGGCCCTCCGACCGGGGCCGTCCGGCGGGACTCGTGGCCGCACGGGGCCTCGGTGATCGCCGGGAATGGGACGTGACGGCCACATATGGCGGGGATGTCCCGAACCTGGCGATCACCCCCGACCCGAGGGGTCAGGCGGACCGAGGGGTGCCCTCGGCCGGGGCGTCCTGCGCAACGTGTGGCCGGAGGAGTGCTCGGTGATCGCCGGAAAGGGGACCTGACGGCCGTATGTGGCCGTGATGTCCCGGACCTGGCGATCACCGAGCCTCGGGTGGCGGACCAGGTGACGTGAGTCGACGGGCCGGCGGGTACCGGGGGGGCGGGTCGTGCGATCGGGCCCGGCCGGCCCCGACGCGGGAAGGGGGGCCCGGCGGGGTGGAGGGATGCCCGGGGTGGGAACGAGCCCGGCGGGGTGGAGGGATGCCCGGGGTGGGAACGAGCCTGGCCGTCAGGCGGCGGGGAGGGAGCCCCGGGCCGCGGTGTCGAGGGCGGCGGCGGCCGTGCGGGGGAGGTGGACGACCCCGGCGGCGTCGAGCTTCTGCAGTTCCGAGCGGGCGCGGGCGTAGGCGGAGAGGCGCTCGGACTCGCTGTCGGAGTCGCGGGCGACGGTGAGGAGCTTGATCACCCGCTCCACGCTCGCGCGCTCGTCGGTGGACAGCCCGGAGAGCCGGATGCGGTCGGCGGCCTCGCGGGCGGCGCGCCAGGCCCGCTCGGCGCGGTCGGCGGCGCGGACGAAGGACTCGGCGTGCTGAGGGCCGGGGAAGGCGTCGCTCTCCAGGGCCTGGGCCTCGGCGAAGGCGTCGACGAACCGGGCCGTGCTGGGCACCCGCACGTCGGAGAGGGCCGGGCGGTGCAGGACCGCCATCGGGTCGCACTCGTGCGCGGCGTACTCGCGGGCGAGGGCGTGGAAGCGCTCGCGGGCGCGGGCCCAGACCAGGTCGGGCCGCGGCGGGGCGGCCGGCCGGGCGGGCAGCGGCGCGGTGCCGGCGGACCGGGCCGAGCGGCGCCTGCCGCGGCTGACCGCGAACGCCGCGGCCCCGACGATGAGCACCGGCGGGCCGACGACGGACAGCACCAGGGAGAGCAGCAGGAACCCGCCGAACAGCGCGGCCAGCACCACGATCGTGGTGGCGACGACGGCCACCGGCACGAACGTGACGATCAGCAAGGCCCGCGTGGCCACCGGCCGGGCGCGCCTGCGCTCGGACAGCCGCCGCAGCCGCCTGCCCTCCGCGTAGGCCATCGCCGCTGTGGTGCGTCGGCGAGGAGGGCGCATGTCTCCTTGGTACCGGATGGTCGTGGCATCCGCCACGGCCACGCGGGCGACGTCCGGCAGGTACCGTTCCCGCACCGACGAGGTGTCGATCACGAGAGGGGCCGTCCGTGTTCCGCAAGGTGCTGGTCGCCAACCGCGGCGAGATCGCGATCCGGGCGTTCCGGGCCGCCTACGAGCTCGGCGTCTCCACGGTGGCGGTCTTCCCGTACGAGGACCGCGGGTCGCTGCACCGCGCGAAGGCCGACGAGTCCTACCAGATCGGCGAGCCCGGGCACCCCGTGCGCGCCTACCTGTCGGTGGACGAGGTGATCCGCGCGGCCCGCAAGGCCGGCGCCGACGCCGTCTACCCCGGGTACGGCTTCCTCTCCGAGAACCCGGACCTGGCGCAGGCGTGCGAGCAGGCGGGCATCACGTTCGTCGGCCCGCCGGCCCGGGTGCTGCACCTGACCGGCAACAAGGCCCGTGCCGTCGCCGCCGCGCGGGAGGCCGGCGTCGCGGTGCTGTCGTCGTCGGAGCCCTCGTCCGACGTGGACGAGCTGCTCGCCGCGGCCGACGACGTGGGATTCCCGATCTTCGTCAAGGCCGTCGCGGGCGGCGGCGGGCGCGGCATGCGCCGGGTCCAGGAGCCCGGCGACCTCCGCGAGGCCATCGAGGCCGCGATGCGCGAGGCCGAGTCGGCGTTCGGCGACCCGACCGTCTTCCTGGAGCAGGCCGTCGTCAACCCGCGCCACATCGAGGTGCAGATCCTCGCCGACGCGCAGGGCAACGTGGTGCACCTCTACGAGCGCGACTGCTCGGTGCAGCGCCGCCACCAGAAGGTCGTGGAGATCGCCCCGGCGCCGAACCTCGATCCGGAGCTGCGGGACCGCATCTGCGCCGACGCCGTCGCGTTCGCCCGCCACATCGGCTACGTCAACGCCGGCACGGTGGAATTCCTGCTCGACGAGCGCGGCTCCCACCACTTCATCGAGATGAACCCGCGCATCCAGGTCGAGCACACGGTCACCGAG
>JAPLAT010000691.1 GCA_026393175.1 Pseudonocardiales bacterium | reverse complement strand
TGTCGCGGCTGGTGGGCGCGGCGGCGGCGGTGCTCGCGGCGGCGGGAGCCGCGGTGGCGGGCGGGCGCGGGTAGCGCCGCCGCGCCGGCCCGCGGGCCGTCAGCGTTCCTCGTCGTCCCCGGACAGGGCGCGGCGCAGCTCGCTGCGGTCCACCCGCTTGCCGCTGCGCTGCAGCACCTCCAGCCGGATGAAGTAGCCGAGCGCCACCAGGGCGATCACCCCGAAGGTGATCCACTGCAGGGCGTAGGAGAGGTTCGTGAACGGCGCGCCGCTCGCGTCCGGCGCCACGGGCAGCGCGGTGAGCACGCCGGGCTGGCCGTCGGCGAGCTGCAGCCACCCCGGCTCGACGTCCAGGCCGACGGCGCTGCCGAGCAGCGGCGCGTTCACGGCGTAGAGCTGCGCGAATCCCGCCTCCTGCAGCACCCGGCCCTGCGGGTCGGTCTGGTCCAGGCGCAGCCGTCCGGTGAGCGTGACCTCGCCCGCCGGGGGTGCGGCGACCTCGGGCGTGACGGACCCGCTGGTGGTCTCCACCGTGCCGCGGTCGACCACGAGCACCTGCCCGTCCGCCGTGCGGAACGGGGTGAGCACCTCCACGGCCGGGCGCCCGGCCACCACCCGCAGGCGCACGAGGCCCTGGGCGTCGGCCAGGTAGGTGCCGGTGACGACGACCTGGCGCCACTCCACCTCCGGCGTGACGCCGCCGGGCGCGACCTCGGCGAGCGGGGCGGGCGGGGTGGCCGTGGCCGCCTCGATCGCGGCCTGCTGGGCCTCCCGCTCGCTCTCCCGGCCGAACTGCCACGGCGCCAGGAACGTGTAGCAGGCGACCACGAACGCGAGCACCGCCGCGACGAGCGCCAGCCAGCCGGGACGCAGGAGGAACCGCACGCCTTCTACGGTAACCGGGTGAGAGGCGCGCTCCTGGTCGCGGGTACGACGTCCGACGCGGGCAAGAGCGCGCTGGTCGCGGGCCTGTGCCGGGCGCTGGCGCGGCGCGGGGTGTCGGTCGCGCCGTTCAAGGCGCAGAACATGAGCAACAACTCCGTCGTCACCCCCGACGGCGGCGAGATCGGCCGGGCCCAGGCGATGCAGGCGCACGCGTGCGGGCTGGAGCCGAGCACGCTGTTCAACCCGGTGCTGCTCAAGCCCGGCTCGGACCGCAGTTCCCAGGTCGTCGTGCTCGGGAAGGTCGACGGCACGGTGAGCGCGCGGTCCTACTACGACCGCAAGGCCGCCCTGCTCGACGTCGTCACCGCGACGCTGGCCGACCTGCGCTCCCGCCACGACGTCGTGGTCTGCGAGGGCGCCGGCTCGCCGGCGGAGATCAACCTGCGGCGCTCGGACATCGCCAACATGGGCCTGGCGCAGGCCGCGGACCTGCCGGTCGTCGTGGTCGGCGACATCGACCGCGGCGGCGTGCTCGCCCACCTGTTCGGCACCCTCGCCGTGCTCGACGCCGCCGACCAGGCCCGGATCGCCGGCTTCGTGATCAACAAGTTCCGGGGCGACCCGGCGCTGCTCGCCCCCGGGCTGGACCAGCTCCGCGCGCTGACCGGGCGGCCCACCTACGGCGTCGTCCCGTGGGCGGACGGGCTGTGGCTCGACGCGGAGGACTCGCTGTCGACCGTCGCCGACGGGGTGCTGGGCCGCCCCGCGCCGCCGCGCGGCCCGGCCTGGCTGCGCGTCGCGGTCGTCCGGTTCCCGCGGATCTCCAACGCCACCGACGCCGAGGCCCTGGCCTGCGAGCCCGGGGTCGCGGTCCGCTACGTCACCGAGCCCTCGCGGCTGGCCGACGCCGACCTGGTGGTGCTGCCCGGCTCGAAGTCCACGGTCGCGGACCTGGCCTGGCTGCGCCGCACCGGGCTGGCCGACGCCGTGCTCGCGCACGCCCGCGCCGGGCGCACGGTGCTCGGCATCTGCGGGGGCTACCAGATGCTGGGGCGCACGATCGACGACCCGCACGGCGTCGAGGGCGGGTCGGCCGCGGGGCTGGGCCTGCTCGACCTGGAGATCGCCTTCGACGCCGTCAAGCACCTGGACAACCCCACCGGCACCGCATGGGGCGAGCCGGTGCGCGGCTACGAGATCCACCACGGGCGGGTGGTCCGCTCCGGCGACCCGCACCTGATCGACGGCGAGGGCTCCGACACCGGGACCGTCCTGGGCACCCACTGGCACGGGCTGCTGGAGAACGACGGGTTCCGCCGCCTGCTGCTGGCCCGCGTCGGCCGTGCCGGCTTCGTGCCGGCCCCGGACACGAGCTTCGCCGCGGCCCGCGAGGCCCAGCTGGACCTGCTGGGCGACCTGGTGCAGACCCACCTGGACACCGCCGCCCTCGACGCGCTCATCACCGGCGGCGCCCCGCCCCTGCCCACCGTGACCTCGCACACGTGAGAGGGCCGGCGCGGCCGCCCTGACCTGTGGGGGGCCCGCCGGACCTGTGCGGGGAGGGCCGGGCGTCTGGCAGGGTCACCCGCGATGAGCGCCTTCCCGTTCTCCGCCGTCGTCGGGCACGACGACCTCCGGCTCGCCCTGCTGCTCAACGCCGTGCACCCCGGGGTCGGGGGGGTGCTCGTGCGGGGGGAGAAGGGCACCGCGAAGTCGACGGCGGTGCGCGCGCTCGCGGCGCTGCTGCCCGCCGTCACGGTGGTGCCCGGCTGCCGCTTCGGCTGCGACCCCGGCGCGCCGGACCCGGGCTGCCCCGACGGGCCGCACCCCGCCCCGGCGGTGGGGGAGGTCCGCCCGGCCCGGCTCGTCGAGCTGCCGGTCGGGGCCACCGAGGACCGGCTCGT
>JAPLAT010000563.1 GCA_026393175.1 Pseudonocardiales bacterium | reverse complement strand
GGCTCCACGGCTCGCGCCGCGTGGGCTCGAGCTCGGGGAGCTGCAGGCCGACGACCGCGGCGTCCAGCTCACCGAGGTCGCGGCGCGCACCGGCCGCCACGATGGCCAGCTCGATCCGCTCCGCCGTGCCCAGCTCGGACGCCTCCGGCCCGCGCGCGATGTCGATCGCCCGCTCGGGGCGCCCGAGGGCGCGCTCGATGTCGGCCATCACCGGCAGGTGCACCGGTCCGCCGCCCATCCGCCGCGCCGCGCGGAGCTCCGCGAGCGCCTCGGTCCACTCCCCCGCGTGGTACGCCGTGATGCCGGCGGCCTCGCGGACCACCGCGATCCGCGACGCGCGCCGCCGCGCGTACCGCGCGTGCTCCAGGGCGAGCTGAGGGTCCTCCTCGACGAGGGTCCCCGCTGCGACCAGGTGCCGCGCGACGCTGTCGGCGGTGTCCTTCTGCAGCCCGCGCAGGTCGCGACGGACCTCGGGGTCGAGCGCAGCCACCGTGAACTCGTCGCTCAGCGCCGGTTCGGCGACGAACGACGCCCGCGCCGACTCCGGCACGCCGGCCCGCTCGCGGTACCCGCCCGAGGCGGGGCGGCGGTCGTCGGAGCGGCGGTCACCCGAAGGGCGGTCCGTGCGCCGGTCGCCCGAGGGGCGGTCGCTGCTCCCGGTCCGCTCCGCGTAGGGGCGGCCCGCGGACGAGCCGCGGTCCGAGCGGTCGCCGGACCGCGCCGGACGACGGTCCGCACCGTCGCGCCGGGGTCCGTCGTCGCGGCGCTCCCGGTAGGGGCGGTCGGAGGCGGGCCGGTCCGACCCGGTCCGGTCGGCACGGGGCCGATCGGAGGCGGGGCGGTCGGAGGCGGGGCGGTCGGAGCCCGATCGGTCGGACACGGGACGGTCCGCCCTCGGTCGGTCCGAGCGGTCGTACGACGACCGGTCCGAGGTCGGCCCGGACGCGGAGACACGGTCCGCAGCGGGACGGTCCGCAGCAGGCCGGTCAGCGGAGGGCCGGGCGGACGCCGGGCGCTCCGACGAGGTGCGCGCCGGACGGTCGTCCCGACGCTCGCCCACCGGGCGGGACCCGGTGCGGTCGTCGTCACGCCGCGGGCCGCGGTCGTCACGCGACCCCTGGTAGCCACCCCGGTCGCCGCGCGGGCCCCGGTCGTCACGGCCCCCACGGGAGCCGTCGTCGCGGGAGCCCTGGTAGCCGGAGCGCCGGTCGTCCCGGTTGCCCTGGTAGCCGGCACGGCGCTCCTCGCGGTTGCCCGTCGCCGAGCCCGCGTCGTCCCGCGGTCCCTTCACGCCGGAACCCTGGTAGCCGGCTCCCGTGCCACCCGGTCCCCTGCCACCTGGTCCCTGGTCACCGCTGCCCTGGTAGCCGGAGCCCTGGTTGCCGGTGCCCTGGTCGCCGGTGCCCTGGTAGCCGGAACCCCGCCGGTCCGAAGACCCCTGGTAGCCGGACGAGCGAGGACGGTCCGACGAGCCGCCGGACCCTCCGCGGTCGGACGTACCCCGGTACCCACCGGAGCCCGACGGGCGGTCCGAGCCGGGACGACGGTCGGACGAGCCGGACCGTCCCCGGTCGTCGCGGCCCTGGTAGCCGCCGCTGCGACCACCCGAGCGGTCGTCGCGCGCGGGACGCCGGTCGTCGGACCGGTCCGAACGGGGTGTGAAGCCGCCGCTGCGCGCGGGACGGTCCGAGCCGCCCGCGCCGCCGGCGCGGTCCTTGCCGTAGCCACCCCGGCGGTCGTCGGACCCGCCGCGACGGTCGTCGGTCCGGGCGGGACCGTCGGAGCGCCAGCCGGAGCCACCGCGCGTCTCCGGACGCCCACCGCTGCCGCTACCGCCACCACCGCGGTAGCCGCGGTCGTCCCGGGCACCCCGGTCGTCACGGGTGCCCCGGTCGTCACGCGGTCCGCGGTCGTCGCGCGACGGTGCGCCGCGCCACCGCGGTCGTCGTCACGCCGCGCGCCCCCGTAGGAGGGACGGTCGCCGCGCGAGCCTCGGTCGTCGTCCTTGCGGGGGTAGCCGCCACCGGACCGACCGCCGCCGCCGTACCCGCCGCCCTGGGGGCGGTCGTCACGCCGCGAGCCGGCCGAGCTCGACCCGCGGTCGGTGCCGTACGCGCGGGCAGGACGGCGGTCGCCGTCCTGCGCAGGACGCGTACCACCGCTCCGAGGTCGGTCGCCGTCACCGCGCGAGCGCGAGTCGGACCAACCACTCCCCACGCCGCCGGAACCCCCGGCACCACCACTGCGACGGGAATCGCCACGGGAATCACGGCCGGAACCGGATCCACCTCGCGACGGCTTTCCGCGCCGTTCTCCACCTGATCGATCTTGTCGTGCCGGGGAGCCGCCGCGATCATCCCGTCGCGGGCGGTCATCGCCGGAACCATCCGCGATACTCACCTG
>JAPLAT010000205.1 GCA_026393175.1 Pseudonocardiales bacterium | reverse complement strand
CCTCCACGACGGGGGTCCGGCGCAGGTCGACCAGCGTCACGTCATCGCGGTTGTAGGTCTCGTAGTAGCGGGTGTCGAGGGCCGGGCGCCGGGTACCGAAGGGATGGTCACGCGGGGTGAGCGCCTCTGCGGTGGCCGGATCGCGCACCGCCTCGCCGATCCGGGCCCGCACGAAGTCCGCGGCCACATCGTTGGCGGCGCGGTCGGTCAGCACATCGGCGAACCCGCCGAAGACGAACCGCATCCCCCCGGTGTCCCAGAGGCCGCGGTAGAGGTCCTCCCGCTCCGCCGGTGACACCGACAGCGCCGAGCGCGGGTCGACGTCGAACGGGAAGCCGCCCAGGGAACGCCGGCAGCGCTCGCGGATCGCGTCGTAGTCGGCCTTCACCGCCGCGCTGGTCACCGGGTCGGCCGGTGCGTTGCGCGCGGGAACGCTGTAGTTGGGGGTGCGCTGGAAGACCGTCAGGTGCCCGGCCTGCTCGGCGAGCAGCGGGATCGCCTGCACTCCCGACGAGCCGGTGCCGAGCACCCCGACCCGGCGACCGGCGACGTCCACCGGTTCGTGCGGCCACCGTCCGGTGTGCAGCACGGGGCCGCGGAAGTTCTCGACGCCGGGGAGGGCGGGGACGTTCGGCGTGGACAGGCAGCCGACCGCGGAGACCAGGAAGCGGGCCCGCACCTGCTCGCCGGTGTCCGTTCGGATCGACCAGCACGATCCCGCCTCGTCGAAGGTCGCCGCCACCACCCGGGTGCCGAACCGGATATCGGGGCGCAGGTCGAACCGGTCGGCGACGTGCTCGAGGTAGCGCAGGATCTCCGGCTGCGACGCGTACCGTTCGCTCCATTCCCACTCCTGCTGCAGGTCCGCGGAGAAGGAGAAGGAGTAGTAGACGCTCTCGGAGTCGCAGCGGGCACCCGGGTAGCGGTTCCAGTACCAGGTGCCACCCACCCCGGCGCCCGCCTCGTAGCCACGCGTGCTGAGACCGAGCCGCCGCAGCCGGTGAAGCATGTAGAGCCCGGCGAATCCGGCTCCGACGACGACCGCGTCGACAGTCTCGTCGACGGTGGTGCGGTTGGCGGCTCGGCCGCCCGCCGGGCTCACCGCCGCCCCACACCGGTGGCGGCGAACCGGGGCGCGACGAAGGCCGTACGGCCCGCCTTCCAGAACAACCGCTCGCCGAGGTGGGCGGCCACCGCACGACGCTGCCGTCCGAGCGGGTCGGCATCGGTCGGTGGCTGCTCGAGGTGCTCGGTCAGCTGCAACCAGTAGGTCGCCGGGCCGATCCTGGTCACCTCGTGCGCCGGCGCCGACGCCACGACGTTCCCACCGATCAGATCGACGTACGCGGGCCCGAGCACCATTCCCCACCAGATCTCCGGGAGCCAGGCCTGCAGGTTCTGCGGCGTCAGGTAGACGAAGCCGGGCGGCTCGCCGTCCGTCGCCGGGGCGGGCAGGACGTCGACATAGCCGAAGTCGGCCCCGAACGCCGTCGAGGCCTCCCGCACGAAGCCGACCAGGGCGTCCGGGCCCGCCGCGGCGGCGTCGCACTCGAGCGTGACCGTCGCGTGCGTGTCGGTGGGATAGAACATCGGATGCACACCTCCCCGGACCCGCCCGGGCGGCGGGGACTCCCAGAAGATCTCCCCGGCGGGCTCGCCGTGCGTGGAGCGCAGTGCCCGCGCCGAACCGCCGTCGCCGCGCGGCCCGGGGACCGCCCCGGGAGCGTGCCGCGCCAGGATCGCGAACAGCCGGGCCGGTGTGTCGGGACCGGTGAGCGGGTCCCGGGTGAAGACCTGGGCGACGTGGGTTCCGGTGCCCACCGGGTCCGTGTCCGTGCCCATCTCAGCGACGACGACGCGGCGCCGTACCGGTCACGACCGACCCGTCGCGGACGACACCGCGGGTGCCGCCGCCTCGGGGTAGAACTGGTCCGCCCACCGCCGGTATGCCAGGTACGGCTTGGCCTCCTCCGGCGGCAGCGGGGGCCGCGCGATGTAGGTCATGTGCTCCCACACCACGAGATCCCGGCCCACCTGCCGTCGCAGGTGCTCGATGCGCTTGGCCGCACGTTCGGTCGGCACCACGGCGCCGGGTTCGTGACGCGGCACGAAGTTGGTCATCCGGAGGTCCGAGACGGTGTCGTCGACGGGCGTGATCGACTGGATCTGGACGGTGTCGTCGATGCCCTCGAAGCGGAACAGGGCGATGCCGATCCCCCAGCCCTGGATGTCGAGGTGGCCGACCTTCCCACCGGAGGGGGTCAACCAGGTGTCGCCCTTGCCTCGTCCCCAGACCATCCGCTGCCGGGAGTGCCACAGCGGGCCCTCCCCGGAGAACTCGACGATCTCCGGCACGTCCGTCGCCTCGTGGACGTACTTCTGGTGCGCCGAATCGGCGAGGTTCTCGCCGAGGAACTGCGGTGCCACCGGGCGGTTGAGCCACTCGCCGGTGCAGTGCGGGTGCACCGGGTAGAAGGTGTCGGTGTCGTAGCCGGAAATCAGGGGCAGCTCCCAGGTGGGCTCGGCGCCGGTCGCGTCGTACCAGAGCATGACCAGGCCGTTGACCTCGTGGACCGGCCAGACGGTGACCCGCTGCCCCCGGTTGGGCCTGCTGCTGTAGGGGATCCGGGTGTTGTGCCCCTCGGCGTTCCACTGCCAGCCGTGGAACGGGCAGACGAGCTCGTCGCCGCACACCGACCCGCCGTAGCCCATGTGCGCCCCGAGGTGCGGGCAGTGCGCATCCATGATCGACAACGTGCCGGACTCACCGCGGAAGGCGACGAGGTCGCGACTGAAGTAGCGCAGCGGCACCACCTCGCCGGCCACGAACTCCGCCGACCAGCCCACGTGGAACCAGCCGGTGGGATGGCTGCGGTAGGGGAACCCGCGGCTCGATGCACTCACCATCGGCGGTGACGCGGTGTTGACCATTCGAGAGCCTCCGTCGATCACGACCGGCCGCCACGCCGGGTGCAATGTAACTCGTGATATCGAAGGCCATTCGAACATCGAGGCGATCCGCTGTCAAGGCGCCGGAACCGACCGCGCCCACGGTCAGCCGACGTGCTCGCGGCCGATCAGCTGGCGGGCGATCACGAGCTTCTGGATCTGCGGGGTGCCGTCGCCGATCTGCAGGCCGCTGACGTCGAGCAACAGCTGCTGCAACGGCATCTCGGTGGACCACCCGACGTGGCCGTGCAGCACGATGCAGTCGTTGATGGCCTGCACCGCGATCCGCGGCGCCCACCACTTGCACATCGCGGCCTCCCGCGTGTGGGGCAGGCCCGCGGCGCGCAGGCCGAGCGTCCGGTAGCACAGCCAGCGGGCCGCCTCGAGCTGCGTGTCCCACTCGGCGAGGGTGAACGACACGCCCTGGTAGGTGGCGATCGGCGCGCCGAACGCCTCGCGCCGGCGCACCCAGTCGACCGTGCTGTCCATGGCGCGACGGGCGGCGCCGAGCACCATCAGCCCCAGCAGTGCGCGGGTGAAGTCGAAATCGGCCAGCTGCGCGGCCAGGCCGCTGCCGCCGTCGGAGATCTCGTGGTCGGCCGGGACGAACGTGTCGTCGAAGCTCAGCCCGACCCGGCTCAGCGGCCGGAAGCCGGGGTCGGCGAACCGCTGCCGGCCGATGCTCGGGTCGTCCAGCGGCACCAGCAGGGCGCCTGGTCCCGCGCGACCGCAGGGCGGGGTCGACGGTGCCGACGACGATCGCATGGCTCGCGTGCGCGCCCAACGTGACCGAGGTCTTCTCCCCCGACAACCGGAAGCCGCCCTCGACGGGCCGGGCGCGCACCGAGAGCCCGGAGGCGTCGGAACCACCGCGGGGCTCGGTCAGCGCCAGGCACACGACCTGCTCGCCGGCCGCCACCGCGTGCACCACCGGCTCGCCCACGTGCGCCGGCAACCCCGACAGGAGGCCGTCGAGCAGGACCGACCCGAAGATCAGGTAGGCCAGGTTGAAGTCCGAACGGGCCATCTGCTCGCACGCGATGCCGACCGTCACGGGGTCCGCGTCCTGTCCCCCGTGCGCGGCCGGGAGCGTCATCCCGAGCAACCCGTGGCGCCCCAGGGCCTTGAGCTCGTCCCAGCACATCTCCTCCGTGGTCGCCCGCGCGAGGTAGCCGTCGTGGAACTCGCGACGGCCCAGCGCCGCGACCGAGGCCTCGAAGTCGGCGTGCTCGCGGGAGAAGACGAAAGGACTATCTGGTGTACCAGATTGCATTGATCTAGGGTACGAGACCGTGCGGGACCTGTCGAGCACCGAAGGCCGGGCCGCCGGTGGCTCCGTCCCCCGGCTGACGGCGCGCCGGATGATGCGCGAGGCCGTCGCGCGCCGGCTCGTCCCCGGCGACCGGCTGGCGTCGGAGCCGACCCTGATGAGCTACTTCGGCGTCTCGCGCGGCTCCCTGCGGGAGACGCTGCGCGTGCTGTCCTACCTCGGCGCCGTCGAGGTGCGCAGCGGACCGGGCGGCGGCGCCCGGATCGCCCGGCCGGGGCCGCGGGTCGTGGGCAGCGCGCTGGCCATCGCCCTGCAGTTCCGCGGCACCACGTTGCGCGGCCTGCTGGAGGCGCGAGCGGTGCTGGAGGCCGTCGCGGCCCGGCTGGCCACGCAGCGCGGGGACGCGTCCGACCTCGCGATGCTGCGCGCCTGCCACGGTCGTCTCTCCGCCTCCACCGCCTCCGCGCGCCGGCGGCGCGAGCGCCTGGAGTTCCACCGACTCCTGGCCGCGGCCACCGGGAACGACGTGCTGGAGCTGGTCCTCACGGCCCTGGCCTGGATGAGCGACGCCCTCGACCCGACGGGGCCGGGGCCGGGAGACGGGTCCGACGAGGCGCGCGGCGCCCTGCTGGCGGCGATCGGGGCGGGCGACGCCACCGCCGCGGCCGGGCACGCGGCGGCCGTGCTCGCCGCCACGACCGGCCGGCTGCGCGACGGCGCACCGCGAGCCCTCGACGAGCGGGTGCTGTGGCCCGACGTCGACGAGTTGCCCGACATCGAGGACAGGAAGGACGTCGCGACATGGACGTAGCGATCGTGGGTACCGGCATCACCCGGTTCGGCATGTTCGTCGGTACCCGGCTGCGCGAGCTGGCCGCCGAGGCCGCCGGCGCGGCGCTGGCCGATGCCGGGGTGGAGCCGGACGAGATCGGGCTGGTCGTGTTCGGCAACGCCGCGGCGGGCGTCCTCACCGGACAGGAGATGATCCGGGCGCACACGGCGCTGGGCGGATCGCGCGTCGCCGGACGGCCGATGCTGTCGGTCGAGAACGCCTGCGCGTCCAGTTCGAGCGCGTTCCACCTCGGGGCGATGGCGGTCTCCTCCGGCTCCTACGACCACGTCCTGGTGGTCGGCGCGGAGAAGATGACCGGCACCGACCGGACGCGCGCCGGGCGGGCACTGGCCACGGCGGTCGACGTCGAGCTGGCCGGGGAGCAGGACGGGTCCCGCCCCGTGTTCATGGAGATCTACGCGGCCGAGGCGCGCGCCTACCTGGAACGGACCGGGGCATCGGCCCGCGACCTGGCACTGGTCGCGGCCAAGAGCCTGCTCAACGGCAGCCTCAACCCGATCGCGCAGAACCGCACGGCGCTCACCGCCGAGGAGATCCTGGCCGCGCGGACGATCGTGGCCCCGCTGACGCGGCCGATGTGCTCCTCCATCGGCGACGGGGCGGCCGCCTGCGTGCTGACCCGGACCGACCTGGCCGCCCGGCACGACCGGCCGTCCGTGCGGGTGCTGGCCTCGGCGGTCGGGGCGGCCCGGGTCGGCGACCAGGGGGACGTGGTCGGACGCACCGCCCGGGCCGCCTACGAACAGGCCGGCGTCGGCCCGGACGGGATCGACCTGTTCGAGGTGCACGACGCCGCGTCACCCGCCGAACTCGTGATCGCCGAGGAGATCGGCATCGCCGCGGCGGGCGAGGGCGCCCGGCTCGCCCGCGACGGCGCCACGGGCATCGGCGGCACGCGGCCGGTGAACGTGTCCGGCGGGCTGCTGGCCCGGGGCCACCCGATCGGCGCCACCGGGGCGGCCCAGATCGTCGAGCTCGCCGACCAGCTGCGCGGCCGGGGCGGCGCGCGCCAGGTGCCGCAGGCACGGATCGGCCTCGCCGAGAACGCCGGTGGATCCCTGGGCGGCGGGCCCGCCGCCTGTGTCGTCACGATCCTGGCCGCCGTCGGGTGACGGCGCGGCCGAGCGCCGGGCGGCTCGCGCGGTGCCTCACCGGTCCACCGTCAGGACCAGCGCGGAGCCGTCGGTGAGCGCTCCGGAGGTGACGACGCCGACCTCGTGCCGGGGCACCTGCCGGTCCCCGCCGCGGCCCTGGATCTGCAGGACCGCCTCCGCGACGGTGTTCATGCCGTGCCGGTAGCCCTCCGCGAGCAGGCCGCCGTGGGTGTTCACCGGCAACGACCCGCCGAGCGCGGTGTTGCCCTCGCGGACGAACGCGCCCGCCTCCCCCGCCCGCAGAAGCCGAGCCCCTCGAGCACCATCTGGTACTGCTGCTGGCCTTCGTCCGCGCGCATCTGCGGGTCGCGGTGACGAGGCCGGCCGGACGGGTGCTGAGCAACCATCAGGACATCGCCGTCAGTGAGACCTACAGCGATTCCATCCGTGAGGCGCGCCGCCGTCACGAGCGGCGACTCGAGTCGATCATCGCGGATGGCGGCGCGGAACAGGTCCACCGCACTCCCGACCCGCACACCACCGCCCGGTTCGTCCTCGGTGCCCTCAACGGTGTCCCGCGGTGGGCCGGTTCACCGGCAACCGCGGCGCTGACCGACTCGATCGCGGAGCAACTCGTCGATCACCTGATCAACGGCATCGGAACCGGGCCGGGCACGGGCGGCGCCTGACCGCCGCCGCGTCGGTCCACGAGGTGTGGGCTCGACCGGGTGGCGCCCGCGGTGTCACCGCCGTCAGCGAGCTGTCCGAGCACTGACCGGCCACCTGTCGCCGTGGCGAGCACCCTTCACCCGCGGGCCGCGGGTATCCTCATGATGATTACGCGCAAACATCAGGTCCGGTGACCGGGAGGTCGGCATGCCCGAAGCAGTGATCGTCGAGGCCGTCCGCACGCCCATCGGCAAGCGCGGCGGCTCGCTCGCGGGGGTGCACCCCGTCGACCTCGCGGCCAAGGTGCTCGAGGCTCTCGCGGCGCGGACCGGCCTCGACCCCGCGCTCGTCGACGACGTCGTGTGGGGTTGCGTCAACCAGGTGGGCGACCAGTCCGCCAACCCCGCCCGGTCGGCTGTGCTGGCGGCCGGCTGGCCCGAGACGGTTCCGGGGACGACGGTCAACCGGGCCTGCGGCTCGAGCCAGCAGGCACTCGACTTCGCGGCCGGCATGGTGATGGCGGGCCAGTACGACCTCGTGGTGGCGGGCGGTGTGGAGTCGATGAGCCGGGTTCCGCTCGGTGCCGGGCGGGACGTCGGCCTGCCCTACGGCCCTCGCCTGCTGCACCGCTACGAGACCGAGCTCGGGGGCGGGACCTTCCACCAGGGCCGCGGCGCCGAGCTGATCGCCGCGAAGTGGGGCCTCACCCGCTCGGTGCTCGACGAGTTCTCCGCGCTCAGCCACGCCCGGGCCGCCGCCGCCATCGACTCCGGCGCGTTCGACGACCAGCTCGTCACGATCCCGGAGGCCCCCGGGCACACCGCCGACGAGGGGCTGCGCCGCGGCACGACCGCGGAGAAGCTGGCGGCGCTCAAGCCGTCCTTCGACGCCGACGGCGTGATCCACGCCGGCAACGCCTCGCAGATCTCCGACGGCGCCGCCGCCTTGCTCGTCACCACCCCGACCCGGGCGGGCGAGCTGGGGCTCACCCCGATCGCCCGCTACCACAGCGGGGCCGTCGGTGGAGCGGACCCCGTCATGATGCTCACCGGGCCCGTCCCCGCCACCGCGAAGGTGCTCGGCCGGGCCGGGCTGTCGATCGACGACATCGGCGCCTTCGAGGTCAACGAGGCCTTCGCCCCGATCCCACTGGCCTGGCTGGCCGAGACCGGTGCCGATCCCGAGCGGGTCAACCCGCTGGGCGGGGCGATCGCCGTCGGGCACCCGCTCGGGGCGTCCGGCGCCATCCTGATGACCCGCCTGGTCCACCACATGCGGGATCGCGGCATCCGCTACGGGCTGCAGACCATGTGCGAGGGCGGCGGGATGGCCAACGCCACGGTCGTCGAACTGCTCAGCTGACGGCCGCTGCGGGTTCGGACCCGGATCGAGGTCCGGACCCTGTTCCCGCCTACCGGTCAGCCGCCATGATCCCGAAGGACTCGGACTCCAGGCTGGTGATGTTGTCCGCCAGCACGCGGGACCTACACCACCGGTTGTCCTGTTCTACGCCTTGACGCCCGGTCCGGACGGTCCGCACCGCTCAGGCGTTGAAACCTCCACCGCAGATGACGACCTGGCCGCTCACGTAGTCGGACTCGGGGATACAGAGCAGGTAGACGGCGCCCGCGGCGTCGGCCGGTGTTCCCGCCCGGCCCAGCGGGATGCCGCGTTCCATCGCGTCGAGCAGCTCCGGGTTCACCCCGACCGCCAGCTGGCGACCCGCGATGTCGATCTTCCCGTCGCCCCCGGCGGGCACCTCGGTGAGCCGGGTGCGGATCAGGCCGAAGGCCACCGCGTTGACCGTCACGTTGTAGCGGCCCCACTCCTTGGACAGCGCCTTGGTCAGCCCGATCACCCCGGCCTTGCCCGCGGAGTAGTTGGCCTGACCGGCGTTGCCGCCGGTGCCCGCGATCGACGAGATGTTGACGACCTTGCGGCACGGCACCTCGGTACCGGCCGCCCTGGCCTGCTTGACCGCGGCGCTGATCACCGGCTGGGCGGCCCGCAGGATCCGGAACGGCGCCTTGAGGTGCACGTCGAGGATGGCGTCCCACTGGTCGTCGCTCATCTTCTGCACGACCGAGTCCCATGTGTAGCCGGCGTTGTTGACGATGATGTCGACCCCGCCGAACTCGTCGACCGCGGTGGTGACGAACCGCTCCGCGAAGCCGTCCTCGGTGACGCTCCCGGCACAGGCGACCGCGGTGCCACCGGCCGCCTCGATCGCCGCCACGGCCTCCTTCGCCGGGTCGGCGTCCAGGTCGTTCACCACGACCCTGGCGCCCTGCCCGGCCAGCTTCTCCGCGATGGCCCGCCCGATCCCGCGCCCGGACCCGGACACCAGGGCCACCTTGCCGTCCAACGTACCCATGTGTCTCCACCTCTCGATCGGGGCGCGGCGGCGCCGGGCCCGGTCTGCGTCGGTAGTGCGGTCAGCTTCCCGTCAGCAACGCGTCGGGCACGTCGACCAGGCGGGACCGCAGGTACTCCCCCAGTCCCTTCGCCTGCGCGTCGGGACGGGTCGAGGAGGCGACGCCCTCGCCGAGCAGCCCGTGCACGACCACGTTGAGCGCCCGGATGCTCGGCAGCTCGAACCGCTCGATCCGGAGGTCGGCGGCCTCCGGGCCGAGCAGCCCGCGCAGCCGGTCGACGGTCAGGTGCTCCCGCGCCCAGGCGTACCCGGCGTCGTCGCGCGCCCACAGGCCGATGTTCGCGTTGCCGCCCTTGTCACCGGACCGGGCACCGAGCACCGCGCCCAGCGGCGCGCGGCGGGTGGGCCCGACCGGCGCCGGGGCCTGCGCGGCGGGAGCGGCCGCGGCGGCCGGCACCGGTGCGGTGGGCGGACCCGGTGCGGTGGGCGGATCGGGAATCACGCGCCGCTCGCCGTCGGGCAGGACGAGTACGTGGTTCACCGACGAACGGGGGACGGCCGCGGGCCGGTAGACCCCGTAGGCCGACTCCGACGTCGGTGGGGTGGTCGTGTGGAAGCCCGCGTAGCCGGCCAGCGCGACCTCCATGATCCCGCTGGAGAACGCCCGTCCGACCTTGCGCGGATCGGGGTCCTTCACGGTGACCCGCAGGTGCGCGGTGGCCTGCTCGTTGGTGGGCGCGTCGGGACTGTCGAAGCGCAGCAGCCGCACGTCGACGTCGGCGAACCGGTCGCGTCCGCCCAGCACGTCGAACAGCTGCTGCTCGGCGAACTCCGCCTTGGCCTCGACGTCGAGCCCGGTGAGCACCATCGTCATCGTGTTGCGGAACCCGCCGACGTCGTTGAGCGCCACCTTCAGCGTCTCCGGCGGCGGGCTCCCGGTTGCCCCGGTGATCTCCACCCGGTGATCGGCCTGCTGGCGCAGCGTGATCGTGTCGAAGTGGGTCACCACGTCCGGGCCCAGGTAGGCCGGTTCGGCGATCTCGTAGAGCAGCTGCGCGGTGACGGTGCCCACCGACACCAGCCCACCGGTGCCCTCGTGCTTGGTGATCACCGAGGAGCCGTCGGCGGCCACCTCGGCGATCGGGAAGCCCGGGTAGCGGCGGTCGGTCACCTCGTCGAGGAACGCGTAGTTGCCACCGGTCGCCTGTGGGCCGCACTCGATGACGTGGCCGGCCGCGACGGCGCCGGCGAGGGGGTCCCAGTCGCTGCGCTCCCACCCGTGCCACCAGGCCGCCGGCCCGACGACGAGGGAGGCGTCGGTGACCCGCCCGGTGACGACGACGTCCGCCCCGGCGCCGAGGGCCTCGGCGATGCCCCAGCCACCCAGGTAGGCGTTGGCCGAGACGGGCTTGGCCTCACCGACCGGCGGGGTGATCGCGGCGAAATCGCCACGCAGGTCGTCGCCCTCGACGTGGGCGACCCGGACCGGCACGCCGAGCCGCTGCGCCAGCTCGCGCAGGGCGGCGGCCAGCCCGGCCGGGTTGAGCCCACCGGCGTTGGCGACGACCTTGATGCCGCGGTCGGCACAGGTGCCCAGCACCTGCTCCATCTGGGTGAGGAAGGTGCGGGCGTAGCCGCCCGCCGGGTCCTTCGCCTGGGCCTTGGCCAGGATCAGCATCGTCAGCTCGGCGAGGTAGTCCCCGCAGAGCACGTCGATGGGCCCACCCTCGACCATCTCCCGCGCCGCGGAGATCCGGTCCCCGTAGAAGCCCGAGCAGTTGCCGATGCGGATCGGGGCCCTCATGCCGCACCTCCCGTGAACTGGCCCGGCGTGCGGCCTCCGCCGGGTGGCCCGGCGAACGCCTGCGCGATCGAGAGCCACTCGTCGGCCAGGGGGCCCTCGGCGAGCAGCACGGTGTCGTCGCGGTGGCGACGCTGGGTGACCAGCAGGCAGAAGTCGAGCGCGGGACCGCTGACCCGGTCGGGTGCCTCCTCGGCGCCCCACGTCCACCGGCTCCCGTCGGGTGCGGTGAGCTCCACCCGGACCGGCTCGGTGGGCACCTCGCGGCCGTTGGCCAGGTAGCTGAACGCCCGCGCTCCGACCCCGATGTGGGCGACGTGGCGCAGCCGGGACGACGGCGGGCGGGTGCGGCCCAGGCCGTCGGCCACGTCCTGGCCGTGCGCCCAGGTCTCCATGATCCGCGCCGTCAACGACGACGCCGCACTCATCGGCGGGCCGAACCACGGCACCCGCACCGACGGCTCGATCCGGGCGAACGCGATGACCAGCGCGGCACGCGCACCGTCGAACCAGGCCAGCAGCTCCGCGCCCGGCATCGCCCGGTACCGCGCGGCGATGGTGTCCGGTGAGATCGTCCCGTCGGCCAGCTTCGGCACCACCTCGGCGGTGAAGCCCTCCGGGTCGGTGGCCGAGCGGACGGCGGCGTCGTCGAAGAACGCCAGGTGGCTGATCTGGTCCCGGACGGCCCAGCCCGCGGCGGGCGTCGGGGCGTCCCAGCCCTCGGGACCCTCCGGCAGCCCGGTGAGCAGCTCTCGCAGATCGGCGGTCTCCGCCTCGATGTCGGCGATGACGGACTCCATGGACACGGCCACGGCTACAGCCCCTTCCAGACCGGTGTGCGCTTCTCGCGGAACGCGGCCGGGCCCTCCTGGGCGTCGGCGCTGTGGTAGACCGGCTCCCAGATGTCCTCGGCCAGCTCGTAGGCCCGGGCCAGCGGGTACTCGGCCGAGAGGTACGCGGTGCGTTTGGCCGCGAGCACCGACAGCGGGGCGTTCGAGGCGATCCGCACGGCGAGTTCCTGCGTCCGGGCCCGCAGCTCGGCCGCGGGGACCACCTCGTTGACCATGCCGACCTCGCGGGCGCGCTCCGCGGAGATCGGGTCGCCGGTCAGCAGGATCTGCAGCGCCAGCCGTGGCGGCAGCAGCCACGACAGCGGCGCCGCCCAGGGGGATCCACGGCCCACCTTGACCTCGCTGACGGCGAACGTGGCGTGCTCGGCGGCCACGACGAGGTCGCACTGCTGGGCGAGCAGGAACCCACCGGCGAACGCGACGCCGTTCACCGCGGCGATCGTCGGCTTGACGACGTCGATGTTGCGGCCGAACTGCGGGGCGAAGTCGGGCGGCGGGACGGTGAGCGCGGTCTCGGACATCTCCTTGAGGTCGCCCCCGGCGCAGAACGCCCGGTCGCCCGCCCCGGTGAGCACCATGACCTTGGCCGAGTCGTCGCCGTTGAACCGGTGGGTCGCGGCGAACAGGCCCTCCCGGGCCGCCGCGTTGAGCGCGTTGCGGGCCTCCGGACGGTTGATGGTCACCCAGGCCACCCCGTCGTCGACCTCGTACGTGATCGTTTCCTCGCTCACCGGTTCCCGTCCTGTCGTGCCGAGGCCCCACGCGAAGTGAGGACTTGTTCACTCGCGACCGTACCGTCTCGCCTGTCATGATGACCAGATGGCGAGTGGTACACCAGCCGACGGCGTGCGGCGACGCGACCCGGACCGGCGCCGCCGCATCCTCGCCGCCGCCGCCGACCTGGTGTCCCGCCGCGGCTTCCACGCCGTGGCGATGGACGAGATCGGCGCCGAGGCGGGCATCGTCGGCTCGGGCGTCTACCGGCACTTCGCCAGCAAGAACGACCTCCTCGTCGCCCTGCTCGACCAGGCGATGCAGCGGCTGCAGAACCGGGCCACCACGATCGTCGCCCAGACCGACGACGACCACGTCGCGCTGTCTCTGCTGGTACGCGACCACATCCGGGTCGCCCTGCACGACCGCGACATCCTCGCGGTCTACCACCGCGAGGCGCACAGCCTGCCCGACGCCGACCGCAGACGGCTGCGCCGCGAGCAGCGCCACTACATCGAGGAGTGGGTCGGCGTGCTCGGGCCGCTGCGACCCGACCTCGGCGACGGCGAGCTGCGGCTGCTCGTGCACGCCGCCATCGGCGCGGTGCAGGCGACGCTGTTCTACCGCAGCGGGCTGACCGAGCAGCGGCTCGCCGAGCTGCTCGACGTGACCGCCCACGCCTGCCTGGGCGTGCCCCCGAGCTCGGCGCCGGATGTGAACCTGATCTGACTAGGGCCTGTTCCTACCACACAACCCGGCCGCGCTCCGCCATCGACGTCAGCAGGCTCTTCCGGCCCGGCGGCACACCGGTCCCCGCAGCGGACCCCGCACTCCGACCACGCATCGACCGCAGCGCGCCCGATCCTCCCTGTCCGGCAACCCGGTGATACCGCCACGGTCATCCCGGGCGCGATAGCGCCCGGCCGGCGGCGGAGCGCAGGTCGGCAGACGCGTGGGAGCCGCGACCGACGACTCTGGTGTCGTCGTCACCAAGGAGCCCGCGCATGGCATGGCGGTCGCCGCCGGAGCGCTCTCGCCTCACCGCGGTGCTCGACCCGCAACCGGGGGAGGCGGATGAGCCGGATCACATGGCGTTACCGTTCACCACTGTCACAGTTGACGATGTAGAGATCTCCGCCGGAGGTCCGCGCTCCGCCGGGAGGCAGCGATGACCCAGCATGTCGGCACACACCGCGCGCCGCCCTCCCCGGGCGGGCACGTCCGCGGGCGGCGTTTCGCGATGGTGTTCCTGCCTTCGATGCTGGCCCTGGGGCTGCTGACTGCCGGGGTTGCCACCGGCGCGGTGCCCGTCGCGCTCGCGATGGAGGGGCGGCAGACCCTGAAGTTCACCGCCGCGCGGTTCGACGCCGAGGCGCGCGGCGCACTGCCCTCGTTCGTGCAGAACAGAGACGGCTCGCGGCAGCCCGTCGTCGTCCTGCAGCTGTCCGACATCACGATCGCCGGTGCGTGCGTGTCGACCGCGGTCGACACACCGCTCGGCTCCTACGTGCTACGCGCGGTCACCGACGACTCGGCGCCGATCGTGGTCGGCGATGCCCAGATCGCCATCGAGAGCCTCGACGGCGTGGGCGCAGCGGGACAGCAGATCCTCCTCAACCGCAGCGAGACGGCGCCGGACGGTACGCCGGTCGACACGTCCACCGGTGGGGTGCCGGTCACCGCGGGCGGTCTCGCGCTGGACATCAGCGCGACGGCCCGGTGGGCGACGGTCAACCAGCTCACCCTCTCGGGGTTGCGCCTACAGGTGGGTCAGGACCAGCCGGAATGCCTCTGATGCCCCGATCAGCTGCAGCGCGACGTCGGCACGACCGGGGCGCTGGAGCGAGCCGGTGGCGCCGGTGGTACCGCTCGCAACCGCTGGCGGCGGTGATCCTGACCGCCGCGGCCGGCCTGGTGATCCTCTTCCTACCGGGCGGGCGGCTGACGGTGCTGCTGCTGCCCGGGCTCGCCGGGACCTCCGGGTTCCTCTTCGGCTGCGCCCTCTGCGCGCTCGCCGCATTCCTCTGGTTCGCACCGGGCCACCGCGAGTTCACCGGCGTGGCGGTGATCCTCGTGTCGTTGACCTCGCTGGTGACCACCAACATCGGCGGCTTCCTGGTGGGGACGCTGCTCGGTGTCCTCGGGGGATCCCTCGGCTTCGCGTGGCACGGCACCGACGACCGGCCACCCTCGGAAGCCGAACCGGCCACCCGACGGGGCACCGGATGAACGGCCGCGAGTACCGCATCGACGAGCTGGCGCGCACCGCAGGGACGACCGTGCGCAACATCCGCGCGTACCAGGACCGTGGCCTGCTCCCGCCTCCGCGCCGGGCCGGCCGGGTCGGCCTCTACGACGAGGCCCACCTGGCCCGGCTGCGACTCGTCGGCCGCCTGCTCGAGCGGGGCTACACCGTGCAGAACATCGGTGAGCTCATCACGGCCTGGGAGCAGGGGCGGGACCTCACCGCGGTGCTCGGCCTCGAGCAGGTCGTCACGGGCTTCTGGAGCGACGAGATCCCGACCATGGCCACCCCGGCGGATCTGAGCCCGTTCGCCGGTCCCGACGGCCTCGACACCGCCATCACCCGGCTCCACGACATCGGCGTGATCGAACGACAGGATGCGGACCGGTACAGGGTGCCGAGCCCGCGATTGCTCAACGCCCTGCGCGAGCTGGTCTCGTCGGGCCTCCCGGTCGACGCGGTGCTCGCCGTCGCCGAACAGCTCAGATCGTCGATGAACGGGCTGGCCGCGCGGTTCATCGGCGGGCTCGCCGATGCCGTGCTGGCCGGACACGAGCCCGGGTGGATCCCCAGCGGGAGTGAGATGACCCAGCTCACCGCCGCCATCGGCCGAGCGAGACCGGCCATCGCCGCAGCGGTCGACGCCGCGTTCGGCCAGGCGCTGGAGCGGCACAGCGGCGGCGCGATCGGCGACTACATCAGCGGGATCACGCCGCACGGCGGGAACATCCACGACGTCGTCTGACTCACCTACTCAACACCCCGGCGAGGGTCTGGCGCCTTCCGCCGGGGGTGTGACCGCGGTGGGCCGGTTGATGTCGCTGCTCGTCGTGTAGGTCCCGGCAGGAGCTGCTCGACGACGAGCTGGCCGGGCACAGCTGCGCCGACCGGCGGGCCGAGGCTGATGGGGGACGGTGACCGAGCAGTATGCGATAGGCCATGGGCATGGTTCTTCTCCCGGGCATCAGGTGACCTGGCCGTTCTCCGCCTCGCCCAGGAGGCCCGGATCACCGAGCTCGAGGCTCGTGCTGACCGCCCGGTCGTGGCGCACGTCGACGGTGCTTGCTGCGGGAAGGCCGTTGCTGGCGGTGACGGTATAGGTGCCCTCGGGCAGCCCGGTCAGCCGAAACGATCCGTCGGCGGCGGTGCGGCCGGTCGCCACCACCGTGCCGTCGGCATCGCGGACGGTGGCCACGGCGCCGCCGATCGGCATGCCCTGCCGCGAGCGGACCGTGCCGGTCACCTCGCCGGCCGGGGCGAGGTCGATGTCCTGGTGGACGGTGCCGGTCTGCGGCACCTGGATCAGCATCGAGGCCGAGGGCCCGGACGTGGGTGCGGCGAGGAGCCGGTGCTCCCCGGCGGGGATGTGGGTGAGCAGGTAGCGCCCGTCGGTGTCGGCCCGCCCGCCGGCGACGCGCTGCCCGGCGAGGTCGACGACGGTGACGAGCGCGGGCACCCCCGTTCCGCTGGCGGTCCGGATCCGGCCGGTCACGCAGGCCGGGCCGTCGACGGCCAGGTCGTGTCGGACCGCGGCCTCGGTGACCTCGACCCACTCGGTCGCGGGCTCACGACCGCCGGACTGCCCGACGAGCAGGTACTCCCCTGCCCCGGGCAGGTCGGCGCGGTAGTCGCCCCGACCGTCCGAGTAGGTGGCGGCGACCTGGCTGCCCGTGTTGTCGAACACGGCGACCGCGGCGGCGGCCAGCGGGTTCCCCTCGCGATCGGTGAGCCGTCCGTAGAGCGCCGGGCCGGCCGGGGTCTTCTGGAAGGTGTGCGGCTCGGGAGTCACGGCGAACCCGTCGGCGACGACGGCGGTGTTCACGGGCATCGAGGCGCCCTCGGTCGCGCCGGCTCCGGCGCCCGGCGCCACCACGGCGAGAGGTTTCCGCCGCGCCGGTGCCTGCGAGTCGCCGGCCGGTCCGCGGCTCGCGGATCGCTCGTCCGCGGTGTCGTCCGCCGACGACCGACCGTCCCCACGGCGCTCGACGAGCAGATAGAGCACCGGCACCAGGACGAGGGTGAGCAGCGTGGAGGTGACCAGGCCGCCGATCACGACCACCGCGAGCGGCTGGGCGATGAACCCGCCACCGCCGCCGGTGAAACCCAACGCCAGTGGCAGCAGGGCGAACACCGTGGCGACGGCCGTCATCAGGATCGGGCGCAGCCGCTGCGCCGAGCCCTCGACCAGGGCTTCGCGGACGGTGTGCCCGTCGCGCCGGTACTGGTTGACCAGATCGATCAGGACGATCGCGTTGGTGACCACGATCCCGACGAGCAGCAGCATGCCGATCAGCGCGGGCACACCCAGCGGTATGCCGGTGATCAGCAGCAGACCGAGCGCTCCGGTCGCCGCGAACGGGATCGAGACGAGCAGCAGCAGCGGCTGCAGCAGGCTGCGGAACGTCACGACCATGACGAGGTAGACCACGGCGATGGCGGCCAGCAGCGCGAGTCCGAGCTGGGTGAACGCCTCCTCCTGATCGGCGCTGATCCCGCCGATCTCCGCCGTGACCCCGTCCGGAAGGTCGAGTTCGTCGAGCTCGGCCCGCAGGTCGGAGGTGACGGTGCCGAGGTCCTCGGCATCGGGGCGGGCGGTGATCTGTGCGCTGCGCTCGCCGTCGGTCCGCACGATTGTCGGCACGGTGGTGGTCTCGGTGATCGTGGCGATGTCGGCGAGGGTCACCGCACCCAGCGGCAGCGCCCGCAGCGCGGCCAGGTCGGCCGGAGCGTCACCGGTGCGCAGCACGACGTCCTGCTCGACCCCGTCGATCGTCACCGTGCCGACGGTGGAACCACGCAGCGCCGTGGCCACGGCCTGGCCCACCGCCGCCTCGGTGAGCCCCTGTTCGGCGGCGAGCCTCCGGTCCACGGCCACGTCCACCGTGGTCTGTTCGGCGGCGAGGTTGTTGCGCACGTCGGTCGCGCCCGGGATGGCCTCGACGGCCCCCTGGACCGTGGCGGCGGCCTCGGCCAGGACCTCGGAGTCCTGGGCGCGGACGTCGACGGCGAGCTCGTCGGCGCCGAATCCGCCCTGCCCGGAGGTGACCGTCAGCGTGCCTGCGTCGTTCAGGCCGTCGAACGTCTCGCGCAGGTCGGCGGCCACCGCCTCGACGTCCGCGTCCTCGGCGAGGGTCACCGCGAACCGGGTCGCCGTGCTCCCGAGGTCGCCGGGTGGGCCGAGCAGCACGGCGCCACCGGCCGGGGAGCCGACCGTGACCTGGTAGGTCTCGACCTCGTCGGTGCCGGCGAGGACCTCCTCCACCTGCCGTGCGGCGGCGTCGGCCTGGGGCAGCCCGGTGCCGGGATCGAGCTCCTGGGTCACGGTGAGGGTGTCGCCGCCCGTGCTGCCCAGGAAGTTGGTCTCCAGCAGCGGCACCAGTGCGACGGTTCCACCCAGGACCGCCACGGCGAGCGCGAGCGAGAGTACCGGGCGGGCGAGCGCCCCGTTGAGCACCGGAAGGTAGCCACGCTGCAACGCGGTGGGCTCCTCGGTGACGCGGCTCTCCGCGTGGGCCGGTGCGGACGGGCTGCGCAGGAACACCGACGCCAGCACCGGCACCACCGTCAGCGAGACGAGGAGCGAGGCGAGCAGCGCGGCGGTGACGGTCACCGCGAACGGTCGGAACAGCTCGCCGACCTGACCGCCGACGAAGGCGATCGGGAGGAACACCGCGACGGTGGTGATCGTCGAGGCGGTGATCGCGCCGGCCACCTCGCGGATCGCGGTGAGGATCGCCGCGCGCCGCGGACCGCCGTAGCCGATGTGCCGCTTGATGTTCTCGATGACGACGATCGAGTCGTCGACGACGCGCCCGACGGCGACGGTGAGCGCGCCGAGGGTGAGGATGTTGAGCGTGTTGCCGCCCAGGTAGAGCACGACCAGCGCCAGCAGCACCGACAGCGGGATCGACACCGCGGTCACGACGGTGGCCCGCACCGAGAGCAGGAAGCCCAGGATCACCAGCACGGCGAACAGCAGGCCCAACAGGCCCTCGGTGGTGAGGTCCTCGACCGACTGCTCGATGAACGGCGCCTGGTCGAACACCACCGTGACCTCGGCGTCCTGCGCAGCTCCACCGAGCAGGTCGGTGACCTCCCCGAGCGCTTCGGTGACATCCTCGGACACCGCGATCGTGTTGGCATCGGGCAGTTTCGTGATGCCGATCCCGATGCTCGCCGCACCGTTGGTGCGGGTGTACCCGGTGGCCGGCGCGGGCTCGGCGGTGATGACGGCGATGTCGCCCAGGCGCACCGGGTCAGCACCCGGTGCCGCCGGGACGACGAAGAGCTCGCTCAGCTGCTCGACCGCCGTGATCGGGGTGCCGACCTCGACCGCCACCGGTTGGGTGTCGGGGGTCAGCTCGCCGGCGGGCACCCGCACACCGTTGGCCTGTAGCACCTGGGAGATCGACGCGGGCGACACGCCGCGATCGGCCGCGGCCGCGGCGTCGAGGTCGATCGTGACACGTGGGTCCGCGATGCCCGACAACGTCACCTGCCCGACACCGTCGAGCGCGCCGAGCAACGGTCGCACGTCGTCGCGCAGCACCGCCGCGAGCTGGTCGTCGGCCAGCGTGGACGATGCCGCGAGCTGCAGCACCGGGATCGCGTCCGTGGTGATCGCGCTGACCGTCGGTGTCACGCCCTCGGGGAGCGCGATGCCCACCACCGCGCGCTCCACCGCGGTGGCCGACTCGTCGATGTCGGTGCCGTAGGCGAACTCCAGGGTGATCGCGGAGACGCTGCCGCTGGACGTCGAGGAGGACCCGATCAGGCCGTCGACGCCGTCGACCGCCGTCTCGATCGGGTCGGTGACCTGCCGCTCCACGGACTCGGGTGAGGCACCCGGGTAGGGGGTCACCACGGTGAGCACGGGTAGCTCGAGCGAGGGCAGCAGCTCCTGGCGAAGCGAGGTCGCCGCGAACACGCCGAAGGCGAGGACGAGCATCGTGACCAGTCCGACGATGGCACGGTTGGTTAGGCTGAGACGCGCGAGCCAGGTCATGGGGATCAGTGAATACTACGGCCGGGGCGAAGCTTCATCAGAGGCTGAGATTTCGCTGAGGCACGGAGGGCAGGACATGGACGGCGAACGGTCGGAGCTGCTCGCGTCCATCGATCGGCACGAGGCCGTGCTGCGGCGGGCGATCACCCGGGCCGGGCCGGACCCGCTGTTCGACAGTGGGCTGACCATGCAACAGCTCCGGATCCTCCTGTTGCTCGACACGGACGGTCCTCTCCCGCAGGGCGACCTCGCCCACGCTCTCGGTGTGACCCTGCCCACCGTCACCGGAATCGTGGATCGGCTGGTCGGTCGCGAGCTGGTGCACCGCATCGAGAACGCCGGCGACCGCCGGATCCGGCTCGCGGGCCTCACCCCCGAGGGCCTTGCCCTCGTCGAACAGATCGCCGCGGCCGGCCAGAAGCGGCGCCGGCGGTTGCTCATGCGCATCGATGTCGATGCCCTGCGCGGGCTCGAACGGGGACTGGCCGCGCTGCGGGAGCTTGCCCAGGACGACTCACCGCGGCGACGCAGCCAGCCGTGACCCACGCCCCCCGAGCCGCAGGGCCACGGCGTCGGGGGGCGTCCAGCAGCGTGGCGGATCCACCGGACAGGCAGGCCGTCTGCGTGCGCCGCGTCCTACCTCAGCGGACCATCGTTGATCAGGCCGCCGAGCGGGCCTTCGACGAAGCGGGGATCCACGTCGGGCAGCTCGGTCTCCAGACCGTCGGCGCCCTCCGGCCTCGGCGCGTCGACGGCGTCGACCACCTGGGCCAACAGGTCCTCGACGAGGGTGGTGACGGCGTTGACGCCCTGACCCAGGTCGCCGGGGGTGGAGACGTCGGCCATGGCTACTCCGCCCCCGCCGACGACGGTGGCGGCGACGATCGTGGCGACGACGAACTGCTTGCGTGCCCTCATGCTCGATCTCCTCACATGTTCTCCGCGCCGGCGTAGATCGCCTCGCGGATGCGGTTGTAGGTGCCGCAACGGCAGATGTTGCGGATCTCCTCGATGGCGGCGTCGTCGAGCTTGCGGCCCTCGGCGGCGCACTGGCGGACCTTGGCCACCGCGGCCATGATCTGGCCGGGCTGGCAGTAGCCGCACTGCGCGACGTCGTTGGCGATCCAGGCCTCCTGCATGGGGTGCAGGTCGGAGCCGACGGTGTCGGCGAGGCCCACGATGGTGGTGATCTCGTCATCGGCGGAGATGCCGGAGACCGGGACCGAGCAGGGGTTGAACGCCTTGCCGTTGATGTGGCTGGTGCAGGCCTTGCACACGTTGATGCCGCAGCCGTACTTCGGCCCGGTGACCCCGAGCAGGTCGCGGATCACCCAGAGCAGGCGGACGTCGTCCTCGACCTCCACCGTGACGGACTCACCGTTGAGGGTGAAGGTGTGGGTGGGCATGTCTGGCGCTCCTAGAAGGTGAACTGCAGGCCGTTGGTGGGTGACTGCGGGACCGGCGGCACGACCGGCTTGGGCTCGTACGGGAACGGGTCCTTGTGGTTGATCGGGAAGAACTCCGGCATGATGCCGGTGGCGCGCCGGTAGGCGTTGGCGACCGCCGCCCCGGTGGAGGCCACGCCGGCCTCGCCGATTCCGCCGGGCTCGGGGAACCCGGAGTCGACGATGTGGATGTCCATCTCGATCGGGGTGTTCCACTGCCGGGTGTAGAAGTAGTTGTCCCAGCTGGCCTCGACGAAGTAGCCGTCGGTGAGATGCAGGCTGGAGGTCAGCACGTTGGCGATCGCGTCGTTGATGCCACCCATCATCTGGGCCTCGACGCCGCGCGGGTTGATGACCAGGCCGGGGTCGATCGCGAAGGTCACCTTCGTGACACGGGGACCGGTGACGCCCTCGCGGATCGGCCGGTTCACCGTCTCCGGGCGGCAGTCGATCTCCACCAGGCAGGCCGACACGCCCTTGTACTCGAAGTGGAAGCCGAGCCCCTGGGCGGTGCCCTCGGGCATCGAGCGGCCCCAGTCGCCCTCCTCGGCGACCTTGTCGAGCACGCCGCGGGCCCGGTCGGACTTGAGGAACTCCCGGCGGAACTCGTAGGGGTCCTTGCCCATCTTCTCGGCGATCCGGTCGACCATCAGCTCGCGGGCGGCCGTGACGTCGGGGGAGTAGATGTTGCGGGTGGACTGCGTGTTGAACCGCAGGTCGACCTCGTTGAGCAACCGGGTGCTCACCCCGAAGTTGTAGTGCGTCACCTGCGTCAGCTCGAAGATGGACTGGGACAGCGTGTA